>JAFGVJ010000026.1 GCA_016938055.1 Prolixibacteraceae bacterium | reverse complement strand
GGCATTTCGGAGTGCTCTTTGATATGAAAGTGTGTTTCAAAGTGCTGCTCCAGGATGTTCAACGCTTCTGCAATCATGTTTTGATTCAGCTCCGGAAAACTTTCGGGCAGGCTGGTTAATGCTCCGGAAAATAGCGTTTGGGTTTCCAGTTGGTATTGTTGGAGGTTTGATTCAATCAACGTTCTAAAAAACAATTCGAACTGTTTTTCAAGTTCATTGAAATAAACCGGCAAATAATCGAGTTTCACCAACTGACAAAAGTGACTTTTTGCCAGCAAGCGATCGGCTTCATTGAGGCTTTCTGCTTCAGCAAAGAAAAGCGATTCGTCAAGGATCTGATTCAGGCGTTTTATGAAACGAAGTGTTACAGCATCGTCGGTATGGAAAGCAATCATCTGGTCGATCAGCTGAATTTGCTGCAGGTGATATTGAAGCACTGTAGCATTAATCCCATCCTGAAACGCCTCGGTACTTGGATTTAAAGGGATAAAGAATTTCAGGCTTTCAGCAGGAATTGCGCGGAGTTGTTGCTCAAATTCCTGATGAAAAGTGAACTGTTTTTGCAGTATTTCCTGCATGCTTTCCTCAACCAGTATATTCACTGACTGGATCAATTGTCTGGTTTTATCCAGAATGCTTTCTGTATGATTCATTTAAAAAGTGGAGCTAAGCAATGTTAGCGTCAAATTAAGCAAAATATTTGGAAGGAAGAAGGTGAAAGAATGAATCAATATAAAGGACCTATTGCGATGTTTAATTTGTAGCGTTCCAGAAACCTTGAAAAATCCTGCAGATGTTGATGATGAAAAATATTTTGATCATATTCAACACTAAATTCCAATGATTTATTACTGATATTTTTGGAAAGGTGATAACGGGCAGTTGTTTCAATACTGCAAAACCCTTTCAATCTTCTGTGGTGTCATTAGAAAGCCACTTGTACTATGTCCACTTGCTGATACTGAAAAATGAATTGTGTCGCTGTAAGGAATCATCACATTCGCTGAAATAATTAAGCTGGTGTTTGAGAACTTCTCCAAATAGTATCCGTTTATTTTTACTTCTGGTATAATACTGCCATTGCAGACAAAGCTTACAATCATGTCTTTCTTTTGACTGTAGCTAACATCTTCAGTAACCCTGATGGAAAATAATGCTGGTTCATAATCATCCTTGTTACAATCTGAAAAAATCAAAACGAAAATTAGCGCAATAAGTGCATGCAGGTAAAAGCTTGAATTTCTCATGGAAAGTATTGATTTTAAATGAACTAATAAATTGTATTTCATAGGTAATAAGTTTATTCGCTCATTGATGACATAAAAATTTTACCTTAACACTTTAAATTCATTCTAAATTTCGGGTGATTTTTATCAATGTTTTGGTTTTCATATGTTTACATGCAAATAAATCTATTTGTTTATACCGCCCGCCGTTGCTGGGTTTCACAATGCTAGTGATATGATAGCAAAGCATTTTTCAACGCGATGATCTTTTAGTGGCCAACTAAACATTTTATAATCTGATGTTTAATATTGGTTTTTCAACTTCAACTTCCCTAAATTAGGAGCAAACAAAAGTGTTCGGCTCCGGCAGGAGTTAGGATCACTGAATTGATGCTCCTACTGCTTTTGCGGTGCTTCTCATTCACAACAAATCAACTTTAACCAACGATCAAATTAATACTGACTTATGCATCAAACAACTGAACTGGTTCATGAACTGGCCGAAAAGTACGGACGAAGCCGCGAAAACCTCCTCCCCATTTTGCAGGGAGTGGTGGAAAAGGAACGCTACCTCTCGGAAGGTTCAATGATCAACATTGCCCGGGAGTTAGATCTCTCGGCTGCTGAAGTTTACGGTACTGCTACCTTCTATTCATTTCTGGAATACAAAAAAATGGGGCAGTTTGTCATCAGGGTTTGCAAAACCATTACCTGCTCCATGAAAGGGAAAAACCAAATTCTGCTAACCATTCAGGACATGCTGAAAATAGGGGTGGGTGAAACAACACAGGATAAGAAATTTTCCCTGCTGGAAACCAACTGTCTGGGTTGGTGCCACAAGGCACCTGCCATGCTCATCAACGATGAGATTTATACCGAATTAACGCCGGAAAAAGTGCGTGAAATTTTATCGGACTATATGAAAAAATAAGAAAGATGGCTACAGCATATAATTTAAAAAGAGCAGACTTCATTTTCAGAAATGAAAACGATTGGGAAAAAATTCTCAGCCGTACACTGCAACGCGATAAACAAGAGCTCATCAACGAACTGATCAGTTCCGAATTAAAAGGCCGCGGCGGAGCTGGTTTCCCAACAGGCTTAAAATGGAAACTGGCCAGCGAAGCCGTGAGTGATCAGAAATATGTCATTTGCAATGCCGACGAAGGCGAACCCGGCACTTTCAAAGACCGTGAAATCCTTACCCGGGTTCCTTTCAAAGTTTTGGCAGCCATGAGTATTTGCGGATACATTATTGGATGCAACACCGGAATCATTTACCTGCGCGGTGAATACAAATTCCTCAAATCCGAACTGGAAAAAGCCATCAAAGAATTTGAATATTACTGCAAAGAGATTCACTTCGATTTCAATATCCAAATTTTCATGGGTAGTGGCGCCTACATTTGTGGCGAAGAAACTGCCCTGATGGAATCCATGGAAGGCATGCGCGGGGAGCCCCGGAACAAACCGCCTTTTCCAACCGGAAGTGGCTACATGGGCAAACCTACCGTCATTAACAATGTGGAAACTCTGGCCCACACCTTTACCATTTTCAAATACGGATCGAAGAAGTTTTACGACCTGGGCGTTCAATTCTCCCGGGGCACCAAATTGTTCTCTGTGTCGGGTGATACGCCCAAGCCCGGAATTTATGAATTGGAGCTGGGGATGAGCCTCAGCGACTTTGTGGATGAATTTGGCGATGGCGATACCAAAGCCGTTCAGGTTGGTGGCGCTTCAGGGTTTCTGGTTCCAAGGAAACGTTTCAATGAAACCGCCATTGGATTCAAGGGGAAACTGTCGGGGATATCATTGCCTACAGGAGGTTCCATGATGCTGTTCAACAGCACCCGATCGATGTACAACCTTCTGGACAATTACCTGGAATTTTTCAGGGAAGAATCGTGCGGTCAATGTACCCCCTGCCGGGTAGGTTGCCAGCAGTTACTCATTGGAATCAAAGCTGTCAAATCGGGTGCAAAACCTGCCGGATACCTCGACAAACTGTTGAAACTGACCGAAACCATGCAATACACCGCCAAATGCGGGCTGGGACAATCAGTGGCTAACTCCTTTTCATCCATCGTTGAAAATTTCAGGGAAGAAATGATCTACTAAGCTTAAAAACACTGCAAAATGAATAAAATAAATATGACCATCAACGGCGTTGTTTACGAGGTAGAACCGGGAAAAACCATCCTGGAAGCTGCCCGCGACGCAGGAATCATCATCCCTACCCTATGTTATCACAAGGATCTTTGCATTGCCGGAAATTGCCGTGTATGTGTAGTTGAGATTGTTGGCCAGAACAGGCTTTCGGCATCGTGTGCCACTCCTTGCCAGGATAACATGGAAATCTTAACCAATTCACTCAAAGTACGCAACTCCCGGAAACACATCATCGAACTGCTGCTGTCGGAACACAATGCCGATTGTACCAAGTGTTACAAAAACGGCAACTGCGAATTGCAGGAACTGGCTGCTGAATACAAAATCATGTCGCAGGATCTGATTGACCTGGTTCCTTTTAAAAATTACACCATCGACATGTTTTCACCGTCTATCATCAAGGACGACAGCAAGTGCATCCGTTGCCAGCGTTGTGTGCGCACCTGTGCCGAATTACAGGGGGTGAATGCCTTAACGGTAGCCTACAAGGGTGATCACATGAAAATTTCAACCTTCTTCGAAAAATCATTGAACGATGTGGTTTGTACCAACTGCGGCCAGTGCGTAAACCACTGCCCCACCGGTGCCCTCATCGAAAAAAACTACATTGAGGAGGTTTGGGAAGCCATTTCGGATCCCGAAAAACATGTGGTGGTGCAAACGGCACCGGCCGTAAGGGTTGGCTTGGGCGAAGAATTGGGATTTGAAGCCGGATCGAGAGTGACCGGCAAAATGGTCTCTGCCTTGAAAAGCCTGGGTTTCGACTCCGTGCTGGATACCGATTTTACTGCCGACCTTACCATTATGGAGGAAGGTACTGAGTTGCTCACCCGCTTAAAAAGATCACTGGTCGATCACGATCCGGATGTGAAACTGCCCATGGCCACCTCCTGCTCGCCGGGTTGGATCAAATACATTGAACACTTGTATCCCGAATACCTTGGCCACTTGTCCACCTGCAAATCACCGCAGCAAATGTTCGGGGCACTTGTCAAAACCTATTATGCCCGTTCCCGAAAGCTGAATCCCGAAAAAATTGTTTCGGTATCCATCATGCCCTGCACGGCCAAGAAATTCGAATCTAACCGCCCCGAAATGCACGATAGCGGCTACCGCGATGTTGATTATGTACTGACCACCCGCGAACTGGCCATCATGATCAAACAGGCCGGAATCGACTTTATGAAACTTCCTGATAAGAAGTTTGACCGTATCATGGGTGAATCAACCGGAGCAGCTGTTATTTTTGGCGCCACCGGTGGCGTAATGGAAGCTGCATTACGTACTGCCTACGAATTGGTAACCGGTCGTGAAGTGCCTTTCGAAAACATCAACATTATGCCGGTAAGAGGGATGGAAGGTGTGCGCGAAGCCATTATCAAAATTGAAAATCCGCTGGAAGCCTGGAGTTTTCTCGATGGTGTTGAACTGCGTTGTGCCATTGCCCACGGCCTGGTGAATGCCAAAAAGGTGATGGATGAGCTGAAGGCACAAAAGAACAACTATCATTTCATTGAATTCATGGCTTGTCCCGGTGGTTGCCTGGGAGGCGGGGGTCAACCCATTCCTACCAATCCCGAAATCAGGGAAAAAAGGGCCAAAGCCATTTACGATGAAGACGAAGCCATGCATATCAGAAAATCGCACGAGAATCCCGAAATCATCAAAATTTATGAAGATTACCTGGGTAAACCGCTAGGCGAGAAATCGCATCATTTGTTACATACTAAGTACACTGAACGAAACCGCTACTAAAAATAAAGGCTGCCCGAGAGAGCAGCCTTTGTTTATTTTTGACGAAAAACAATGGTGAAAGGAACGCCTTCAAAATCGAAAAACTCCCTGATTTTGTTTTCCAGATAACGCCTGTACGGATCCTTAATGTACTGTGGAAGATTACAGTAAAAGGCAAAGACCGGAGTAGCCGATGGCAGCTGGGTCACATACTTGATTTTGACAACCTTTCCCTTAACCGATGGTGGTGAATACATTTCAATGGCTTCGAGCAAACGTTCGTTCAACTCCGAAGTTTTGATTTTATTCTTCCTGTTTTCGTATACTTTCATGGCCACCTCAAAGGCTTTCAAAACCCGCTGTTTAGTGATCACCGAAGTAAAAATGATGGGCACATCGGTAAAAGGTGCAATTTTCTCCTTGACCTGTTCGGTAAATTTTTTGGTGGAATGTTGGTCCTTTTCAATCAGGTCCCATTTGTTCACCAGTATCACAATCCCCTTCTTGTTTTTCAGTACCAGGTTGAAAATGTTCACATCCTGGGCTTCCATGCCACGGGTGGCATCAATCAATAGGAGGCATACATCGGATGTTTCAATGGTACGGATGGAACGCATCACAGAATAGAACTCCAGGTCTTCGTGCACTTTTCCCTTTTTCCGCAAGCCGGCTGTGTCGGTCAGAATAAAATCGTACCCAAATTTGTTGAACCGAGTTTGGATAGCATCGCGGGTAGTTCCGGCAACATCAGTCACGATATGCCTTTCCTCTCCGACCATGGCATTGATCATGGATGATTTGCCCACGTTAGGCCGCCCGATGATGGAAAAATGCGGAATTTCTTCTTCTTCAACAGCAACGGCATCGTGGGGAAATGCTTTTGCCACAGCATCGAGCAAATCGCCGGTACCACTGCCATTGATCGATGAGATACAGTAAAGCTCACCCAGACCCAGGTTGTAAAACACATACGAGTCGTTTATACGCTGGTTGTTGTCAACCTTATTCACTGCCAGGAACACCGGTTTTTGGACTTTCCGCAGCAATCCGGCCACGGCATCATCCAAATCAGTAATACCCAGTTCAACATCCACTACAAAGAGGATGATGTCGGCTTCGTCGATGGCCAGGTGAACTTGTTTGCGAATTTCTTCTTCAAAAACATCGGACGTACTGATCACGTATCCGCCGGTATCGATGACTGAAAACTCAAAACCATTCCACTCGGCTTTACCGTAATTCCGGTCGCGTGTAACCCCCGAAATATCGTCCACAATGGCTGATCGTGATTCGATCATCCGGTTGAACAGGGTCGATTTACCCACATTCGGGCGCCCGACTATGGCTACTATGTTGCTTCTCATTTGCTTCCTTATTGATTATCGTAACCAAAGCTTCGCAATTTTCTTTCTTCATCGCGCCAGTCCTTGCTCACTTTTACATACAGCTCCAGGAAGACTTTCTTCCCGAAAAATTCTTCAATGTCTTTGCGGGCTTCAGTGCCCACCCTTTTAATGGCCCTTCCCTGGTGCCCGATGATGATACCCTTCTGGGTTTCCCGATTCACATAAATGATCGCTCGCAGGTTCAGTATTTTTTCTTCGTCTTTAAATTCTTCTACTTCAATTTCAACAGAATACGGAATTTCCTTTTGATAATACAGCAGGATTTTTTCCCTGATGATTTCCTGCACAAAGAAACGTTCGTTCCGGTCAGTGAGTTCATCTTTGGGAAAATAAGCTGGTCCTTCGGGGACACGGTCAAGGATCATGTCGAAAATGGGGGCAATGTTGAATGCTTCGGTGGCAGATACGGGAAGAATTTCTGCTTCGGGCAGTTCTTCCTTCCATTGTTGGATGAGCGCCATCACCTTTAACTGGTCCGACAAATCAATTTTGTTGATGAGCAAGATCACAGGCACCCCTGATTTTTTTACTTTTTCAAGGTAGTCTGAGTTTTTGTCGAACTGCTCCACCACATCGGTTACGTAAATAATGACATCGGCATCGATCAGGGCAGTATCCACCACGCGCATCATGTTTTCCTGTAACTGATAATTTGGTTTCAGGATTCCGGGGGTATCGGAATAAACAATCTGAAAATCATCACCGCTCACGATCCCCTTGATGCGATGCCGTGTGGTTTGCATTTTCGAAGTGATGATGGAAATTTTTTCCCCCACCAGGGCATTCATGATGGTTGACTTACCCACATTGGGATTGCCTATGATGTTAACAAAGCCTGCTTTATGATTCATATTTAAGAATTGTGTTTTGTCAATTAAAACGGGTGCAAAGATAGTTGTTTTTCAGGAACCTTTAGCGCTAAAAAATAATTGACTGACAATGTGATAATGAAGGGTTCACTGCACATTTTTAAAAGAATTTTTAAAATAATCAACAAAATAGCCAAGAGGCTGAACTTTTTTTGCAACACAATGTTCTAATGATACTTTTTATTTTTACACCCAGTAAAAAGTTCCTCTTGT
Organism: Prolixibacteraceae bacterium; assembly: GCA_016938055.1. Lineage (GTDB taxonomy): Bacteria > Bacteroidota > Bacteroidia > Bacteroidales > Prolixibacteraceae > Roseimarinus. The sequence continues at coordinate 5,806 of JAFGVJ010000026.1, read as the reverse complement.
TAATTATTCCTACCCCGCACCACCCGGCGGGGTTTTTTCTTTTATACCATTTCAGCCAGAAGATAGCGAATTTCGCTCCACGCATTTTCATCTAAGCGGGCACCATAAACAGTAATTACCTTACCGGCAATGATGGAAGCAATTTCGCCACACTTGGCCATGCTCAGGTTTTTTGAAAATCCATACAGGAACCCGGCAGCATACAAATCGCCTGCTCCGGTGGTATCAACCGCTTTGGACTCTATCACACCAACCCTGATCAGCTCTGAATGGGTTTTAATAAGAGAGCCCTTCTTTCCAATTTTCAACACAGCAATGTCACAATATTTCGACAATTCATGAATGGCGCCTGATGGTTCAAGCCCGGTAAAGGCTTTCGCTTCTTCTTCGTTGGCAAAAATGATGTCGACGTATTCAGTCACAATTTCTTTCAGAAAGTCAAGGTTGCCTTCCACCACGTTGAAACTGGCCAGATCGAGGGCAATGGTCAAACCGGCCTTTCGGGCCATTTCGGTGGCTTTACGCACCAATTGGTGGTTTTGCACCAAATATCCTTCGATGTAAGCAAGGTCGTAGCCCCTGAAAAGATCGATGGAAATGTCATCGGGTGATAGTTCAATTGCAGCGCCCAGGTAAGTTCCAAAGGTTCGTTCCGAATCGGGAGTAATCAATGCCATGGCTACCCCGGTAGCCGTTGGCGATTCAAAAAGAACCGGATGAGCTCCAATGTTTATCAGGCCTTCGCGATATTTTTTCCCTAAAGCATCGGCTCCAACTTTCCCGATGAAACCCACTTCGGTACCCAGGTGAGCCAGACCATCGATGGTATTGGCGACAGAACCTCCGGGTGCATCTATGCGTTCAAATGCTTGAGTATCCTGATCGATTTGCCGTGATGCTGCTGCATCAACCAGGGTCATACTCCCTTTGGCAAAACGATATTTTGCAAGTAACTCATCGCCTGGAAGTTTAATCACAACATCCATCAACGCATTTCCTATTCCGATCATTCTTTTTTCAGTACCCATGGCAAAATTTTAAAAAACAGGCCACAAATTTAATCAATTGAACGAACATTCTACTGATTTTTAACAGTCGCAGCATTTTGACTTACAACAAATCACGAAGGCTGCATCGATATTTAAAAGCCTTGCAATGAAAATATGCAGGACTTCACAAAAGGCCAAAAAACAGAAAATGATGAGGCCCGAAACAAATTCGGGAAAAATAGTTTACTTTAGTTGACTACAATTAAATTACTTGCTTATGAAGAAACTGATTTTTAGTTTGATTGTCCTCACCGTAACCATTTTTACCGTGACCGGGCAAAATGTAAAACTCGCCGTTGGGATGAAAGCACCCGACTGGGTATTGACCGATGCCGATGGAAAGGAATTTTCCATGAATTCATGGTCAGGTAAAGTACTTCAGATTAACTATGTCGATCCTGATGTATCGGATCTGAACGATCCGCTGAACGATGCCATCAAACACGCCCGCGAAGTGGAAGACCGCATCAAAAGTGACCTTTTCAAGGGATTCGGAATTGTGGACACCAAATCGACCTGGAAACCCAATGCACTGATCCGTACCATTGCCGGCAACAAAGCAAAAAAATTCAATACCACCATTTTGTTCGATTACAAAGGCAAACTGCAAGAAATGTGGGGCATGCCCGAAGACAATTACACGGTGGTGATTGTGGACAAAAACCGCGTTTGCCGGGCCCTTTACAAAGGAGAAGTTCCCAAATCGAAATACGAAGAAATTATTCAGTTGATCATTGACCTGGGGAACGAATAAGCTTTATTCGAACCATCACATCATAAAATGCCTGATTTGATTCGCTCATATCAGGCATTTTTTTATTTGTAACTTTCCACGCTACTAAGGGAACCTACCATTTAGAAAGCAAAACGAAAGGATGACCAAGCATCAAACCGAATTTATGGCACTTTACGAGCCATTGCACCTTAGGCTAAGTAACTATTGCCGAAGCATGGCCCGTAACCGTGCCGATGCCGACGACCTATTGAACGATACCATTTTGGCTGCGTACGAGCAGTTCGATAAATTGGAAAATCCCGACCGTTTTGCCGGATACCTTTTCGCCATTGCCAGCAATCTGTTTAAGAAACAGCTCCGAAGGAAAAAATTCCGTGGCAATTACAACGAAAAGGAAGCATTGCTCTTGGAAGATTTGGCTACTGACACAGAAAGCCGTGTCGAACTTTCCATCGTAATGCAGAAAATGGAACTGCTCCCCGCGCTACAGAGGGAGGCGCTCATCCTCTTCCACATTTCCGATTTGCCGATGGAAGAGATACGCAACATTCAGGGAGGAAGCCTTTCGGCAGTGAAACAACGCATCAAACGCGGTCGCGAACGCCTGATGCAACTATGCACCGAACGGCAACAGCTATTAATCACACTATTTTTTTAACCCATGAAGAACGAAAACAACATCGACAACTACTTCGACAGGGTTAAGCAGAATCCTCCGCTGATGGACATTGAGAAGGTGCGCCAGGTAATTACTGAGGTTAAGGCTAAGGTTAAGGTTGAGAAGGAACACCGCTATTATTTAAAATTTTTAATGATGACAACAATTTTTGCAGTAATAATAAGTGCCATATTACTATGGACTAACAATAAAGCCGAAGATTTTTCGAGAGAGCAAACAACAATGATTCAAACGCAATCTGATGGGGATCTTACTATTTATGACAATAAAACATCAGTAAAGGGAACGATATTCCCTGAAAAAGTAGAACAACAATATGTTTACAAGACAGACATTGATTCAATGGAAGCAGATCAAATGATTGTTCCCAATTCTTCTTCAGTTATAGATTCCAATACACTTGAATATTTGGATGCCAGTGCCATCAGTAAAAATAATGAACCAACTTACAAAGATTCAACTTTAAAGGAAGCCCCATCTCATAACAATCTTGCGGAGGTAGAAAAACAGAACAATTATACTTATCCTGAACAAATTCTTGATAGTACAATGTTTATTGAATTAAACCGTAAAGAGTTGGAGAACCTTGGATTCAATTTTGCAGAAAATAATATCAAGTTGCAGTTTCTGAAAACAATGTTTACACTATATACAGATGAAGGATTGATTTTCGGGGTTGAATTTGACGATGATACTCTTTCTCATAATAAAATACCTTCAAAACTAAATTTTAAGGCTGAATCATTATCTGTTACGATGAACAAAAAAAACAATGGTAATGTCAATGAAGGGATTGTTCCCATGCTCGTAACCAATGAGAATGGAAAGGAACTGTTGAAAACCAGCATACCTGAGGCAGACCTGGCAAAAATGTTCTCCCCTCTGTTTCCCAAAGACTTTAGGACACTGCTCCCAATCGTAATGAGGAAAAATACTTTTGGTAATCAGCCCAAAGAAGATTTAGTCTATTGGTTTCTTCCTTCAGATACTTTCTTTAATCGACTGCCAAAGGATATTAGCAGTGAATTATTGGGCGAATACAACTACATCACCGCCGAAGACAAATCCCAACTTGTTAAGCCCGAATGCAAGTACTTCGACGAGTGCAAGAACACCTTGAAAGTCTCTAGCTTTAAGGTATATCCCAACCCTGCCCATGCAAATGCAACCGTGAGCTTTACCCTGCCCGAAGCCATTGAAGGCCGCATTACCTTGGTCGATCTTTCAGGGCGCGAACGACAAATACTGCAACACAACACCAATTATTCAAAAGGGACGCATCGGTTCGAATTAGATTTAAGCAGCGTGCCCGAAGGGATCTACCTCCTAACCCTCTATTCCGATAAAGGTATCCAAACACAAAGGTTGATTGTGGCACGGTAAAGTTCATAATTATAAGATGTTAAATAAAGGTTGTACAATTTGGGAATTAGATTCCCAAATTGTACATTTGCACTATGATTATACGTGATGCTGAGAAAAACTTAAGACTGCTGGCCGCTCAATTTAAGGCCGTTGCCATTGTTGGTCCACGACAATCGGGAAAGACTACATTGGCAAAATATGTTTTTCCAGATAAAAAATACATCAGTCTCGAAAACCCTGACATCCGCAATTTTGCAAATGAAGATCCCAGAGGGTTTCTTGCAACATGCAACAAAGGGGCTATAATCGATGAAATTCAAAAAGTGCCACACCTTTTTTCTTATCTCCAACAAGTTATTGATGAGACAAAAGAACCTGGTAAATATATCTTGACGGGTTCAAATAACTTTCTTTTGCATGAAAGGATCTCCCAGAGTTTAGCGGGTAGAATTGCCTACCAGTTATTGTTGCCCTTTTCAATTCATGAGATTGAAAAATTTGATGAAACGGGACTACTGATCTTCAATGGCTTTTATCCACCATTATACGATCAACCTGTAAATACCATTACATGGCTTGAAAATTATATTTTGACTTATGTCGAACGAGATGTAAGACAATTGAAGAGCATCAATAACTTTGAAGTATTTAGCAGGTTCATAAGGCTTTGTGCCGGAAGAACAGGTCAAATGATAAACTTGAGCAGCCTTGCCGTTGAGGTTGGGGTTGACCATAAAACAATCGGTTCATGGCTTGGAATTCTCGAAAGCAGTTATATCATTCATCGTTTACAGCCTCATTATAAAAATTTTAATAAACGGTTGGTAAAAATGCCCAAAATCTATTTTTACGATACGGGAATTCTATGCAATTTATTGGGAATTCAATCTGTTGAGCAATTAAGGTTGCACCCACTTTGGGGCAATATTTTTGAAAACTTCGTAATCAACGAAATCGTAAAGAAAAAAGTAAACTATAACTCACGAAGTAATCTGTTCTTTTGGAGGGACAGTATTGGTCATGAAATTGATTTGATTGTCGAAAATGGATTAACACTCTATCCTGTAGAAATTAAGTCAGGTCAAACCATTTCAACAGAGTATTTTAAAAACCTCAATTTCTGGGAGTCGTTAACAGGCAGTGAACCTGCAACAATCATTTATAATGGTGATGAACCTCAAAAGAGGAGCAACGGGAAGGAAGTAATCTCCTGGAAATCGATCTACTCTGCGAATCAAATTCCTTTGTAAAGTCGCTAATTAATTTATTGGTATCCCTGACAGGATTTAAAACCCTGTCAGGGATACTATTCTAATATTAATCGGCCAGTTTCGCCACTAAATACTCACGGTTCAAACGGGCAATGTGCGAGATACTGATCGATTTCGGGCATTCCAGTTCACAAGCGCCGGTGTTGGTACAACCGCCAAAGCCCAGCTCATCCATGGCAGCCACCATTGCTTTTGCCCTGCGCTTGGCTTCCACCTTACCCTGGGGTAATTTGGCCAACTGCGATACTTTAGCAGCCACAAACAACATGGCCGAAGAGTTTTTGCAAGTAGCCACACACGCACCACAACCAATGCACGAAGCAGCATCCATGGCTTCTTCGGCATCGTCGTAACCAATGGGGATGGCATTGCCATCAGGTACCCCGCCGGTATTTACAGAAACAAAGCCACCGGCCTGCTGAATCTTCTCAAATGCAGTTCGGTCAACAATCAGGTCTTTGATCACCGGAAATGCAGCAGCACGCCAGGGCTCAACGGTAATAGTCTGACCTTCGGTGAATTTGCGCATGTGCAACTGACAGGTAGTGATTTCACGATCGGGCCCATGGGCACGGCCATTGATGTATAAACTGCACATCCCGCAAATGCCTTCGCGACAATCGTGATCAAAGGCAATGGGATCTTTTCCTTCACGGATCAGCTGATCGTTCAGGATGTCGAGCATCTCTAAGAATGAACTTCCCTG
>JAFGVJ010000192.1 GCA_016938055.1 Prolixibacteraceae bacterium | reverse complement strand
TTTTCATTCGGAAGATCTCAATTTCTTCGCGGCCACTTTCCAAAGACAAACTTCGGCGGTCTTCCTCGGCAAAATAGAGTTCCTTTTTGATGTCGATTGTCATCATTTCTTCCACACTGTCGTATCCAAACATACGGGCCATGGCCGGGTTGATGTCCACAAAACGTCCGCCGGAAGTACTCCGGTAGATTCCATCCAGGGTACGTTCAAAAAGGGAACTGTATTTATTTTTGAAGGCTTCTGCAGCTTCGCGCGAAATTCTGGAATCTTCAATGAGTTGTTGTATTTCGGAAATATCGCGGAATATTCCGATGTTTCCGGCCCACTGCTGCCTTTCATCTATGATTTTGGCGTAAAACACCTCGGCCTGAAAAGTGTCACCATTTCGCTTACGGCAAAGGTGGACTTTGAGTTCACCCGGAAAATCTGATGCTGCATGATCGAGTAATCCGGATGCAATCAGGTGGGGAGCTTCGTCGGCAAACAACAATTCTTCCTTGATGTTAATAAGCTCTTGTTTTTCGTAAGCAAACAAATTGGCCATGACCTGGTTCACCTTTCTGATGACCCCATTTTTATTGGTGATGATTAAACCTACGGGTGTTGTTTCAAAAATGGCGTCAAACACTTGTTGTTGTTGCAGCAGGTTATTTCCATCGAGCATGTTCGTCAAAACAAGCGAAGCTTTCATTGCAATAATCTTCAGCACTGAATGCAGCAAGTCGGGGTCGGGCCATGACGAATTTGAATAAATGCTGAGCACCCCAACATTTTGCTGATCACCCAGCACAATACCAGCACATGCTGAGAAGCCTGAATTTGAAAGCCATTTATCTTTTGAAAATTGAATTTCGATATTGTCTGTCACAACAACACAATGCTGATTTAACACGGCTTCGAAGAAGGTATGGGAAATGGAAAATTTTGAGCCGGCTTTCAGTGGATAACCTGAATTGACTGATAATAATCGGGCTTTGCTTGCGCCTGCTTTGCTTAAATCAACCCTTACGCAAGGAGCCTCCAATAAATCGGCTAGAAAACTGACCAAAGCTTCAAAGAAATCAGTTGTAGCTTGATGTTCCCCAAAACCGGCAAGAAAATCAACTGTTTTCGTGATACTCAGTTGCCAATTTATCTTCATAGAATTCAGGTAAGCACTTTATTATCTTTCTCTAAGCAAAAGCTGCCAATATTCTCCCTAACCTTTACAGCTAACAATGATCTTATTATTGCATCACCGTGGTCAAATTCTTGTTGCCTTCACAACGATGATCAAAGTTAAAAAAATAACGCAGCTTTACTTTGGCAAGCATTACTTTTTCAAAACTTCGCCGACAACCTTCTCCCGAACCTTGCACGACAGGAGCCAAGTACATTGCTTTCACAGAATAAAAAAATTGATCAAACAGGAATCCATCGGGATGAATTCCCATCGATTTTACTGAGCATCAAGAACAGCAATGGCTGCCATGTCAACAATTTCCCGCTCTGAACTTTCCATTTGCAATACATGAACACTTTTGGGGATCCCCATTAGAATGGGACCAACAATTTCAGCTTCGCCAATTTCCCTCATGAGTTTGTAAGCGATGTTGCCTGAATTCAAATCGGGGAATATCAAGGCATTAACAGTTTGATCCTTTAATTTTGTAAAGGGAAATTTCAGTTCACGCAATTTATTATTCACCGCAAAATTGGCCTGAATTTCACCATCCACAATCAGTTCGGGATATTTTTGGTGCAATTCGCTCACTGCCTCCCGAACAATGGACGGGCTGCCTTCCCTCACAGAACCAAAATTGGAATAGCTCAGCATGGCCATACGGGGCTCAATGTTGAATTTCCGAACTTCAGCAGCAAGTAACAAAGCCGTTTCGACCAATATCTCTGAGGTGATTTCCTGGTTCACTGTAGCATCGGCAAAGAAGTAAGGTCCTTTTCGGGTGAGTACGATGTACATTCCTGCAATGTGTTTCACCTGTTCTTTTACCCCAAAAATCTGCAAGGCAGGCCTGATGGTATCGCTGTATTTGCTGTTAAACCCCGAAAGAAAAGCATCGGCTTCGCCGGTTTCCACCATCATCATCCCAAAGTAATTGCTGTTGTAAAGAAGTTCCAGAGCTTCATCGGGGTTCAGTCCTTTGCGTTTGCGTTTTTCGTGCAATAGCTTTGCAAAGCGTAAACGACGCTCTTCTTCGGCATCGGAACGGTAGTTGATGATGGGTGTTTTACCGATATCAATAGAATTCTTTTCGCAAATGGTTTTTATTTTTTGTTCTTCGCCCAATAACACCGGGAAAGCAAGACCTTCGTTGATGATGGTTTGCACGGCCCTCAATGCTTTAGGACTCATGGCATCGGCAAAAACCAATCGTTTAGGGTCTTTTCTTGCACGGTCGCGAATGTTCCAAAGCAGTTGATTATCGTATCCCAGGCGCTTGTCGAGTTGGTGAAGGTATTCGTCCCAATTGGTAATAGGTTTTCGGGCCACAGCAGTTTCCATGGCAGCACGGGCTACAGCCGGTGCCACTCGGGTGATCAGCCGCCGGTCCACTGGCTTTGGAATGAGGTATTCTCTGCCAAACATCAATGCATCAATATCATAAGCATCCACCACATACTGAGGGACCGGCTCACGTGCCAGGTCGGCTAAGGCTTTTACAGCTGCAATTTTCATGGCTTCGTTGATGGTAGAGGCCCTCACATCCAAGGCTCCCCTAAAAATAAATGGAAAACCAAGCACATTGTTGATTTGGTTGGGATAATCGCTACGCCCTGTAGCCATGATGACATCTTCGCGGGCAGCTACTGCTACATCGTAGGCAATTTCAGGCGTTGGGTTAGCCATGGCAAAAACAATGGGATCGTGTGCCATGCTTTTTACCATTTTGGGAGTAACCACATTCCCAACCGATAGTCCGAGGAATACATCGGCACCCACCATGGCTTCCTCCAATGTTTCGGCATTGGTATCAGCCATGAAGAATTTTTTGATTTCGTTCAAATCGGTGCGCCGCTTGTTGATGACTCCCTTACTGTCGAGCATGATCACTTTTGCCGGATCGACTCCCATGGATATGTACAGGCGAATACAAGAAACGGCTGCTGCACCTGCTCCATTGACCACCACCTTCAGCTGATCGATTTTTTTCCCGGTGAGTTCAAGGGCATTGAGCAAGGCAGCTCCCGATATGATGGCTGTACCATGCTGGTCGTCGTGAAAAACGGGAATGTCGAGCAGGGCTTTCAATTTGTCTTCTATTTCGAAACATTCAGGCGCTTTAATGTCCTCGAGGTTTATCCCTCCAAAAGTAGGGGCGATTGCTTTCACCACTTCTATAAAACGGGCAGGATCCTTCTCGTTGACTTCAATGTCGAAAACATCCACATCGGCAAATACTTTAAACAAGAGACCTTTCCCTTCCATGACTGGTTTTCCTGCCAAAGGGCCGATGTCGCCTAAACCCAACACAGCCGTACCGTTGGAAATAACAGCAACCAGGTTTCCTTTGGCTGTGTAGCGGTAGGCATCGTCGGGATTTTTTTCAATCAGCAAACAAGGTTCGGCAACTCCGGGCGTATAAGCCAATGACAAATCAGCTTGTGTTCGGTAAGGCTTGGTAGGAATGACTTCAATTTTGCCTGGTTTTCCCATGGCATGATAGTCGAGTGCATCCTGAATAGTAAATTTCTTCATAGTGTTGGGTATTTTGGTTTTACAATGACCCTTCAAGTTACAAGGATGAACCTGGAAATACCATGCGTTTTGTCCATGTTTTATGCATAAACATGGATAATTTCAGCAACCAGGGCATCAGTTTACATGCTTTGCAAGAGTTGATCGTCGAGATGACGAGTACGGTAATCCAGGTTAAACAGGCGGGCAACTGCAAAATTCAGGAGGTTTAGGGTCGAAGGGATGATCCGAATGATGTCATTCACCACTTTATTTTGAAGCAAGCCTGTAGCTGTTGAATGATCATTAAGCGAAGGTTTTTGATGGCAATGCTCGGGATCTTCTTCGGGAACAAACATCCGGCAATAAATGGGCCGAACAGGATAGATCAGGCATTGATGCTGATGTAAAAAAATACAGGACAAGGGTTGAGTTCCCTGTTTCTGCTGAATTTGAAGGAACAAATCGTGTGCAGATTGTATGGACTTTCCGGGAACCAATTGGTCAAAATCGTCAAACCAGTTCTCGAGCCTTTGTTTCACAATTCTCTTTTGAGCAGGTGATAGCTTTTGGTGGATGTACTCAAGGATCAGGGGTTCTTCCCAATTTAGTATTTCAATGGGCTGAAAACAACATCCGTCGCAACCATTGTGGCGCGAGGTGGCGTAAGGAGCAACTTGTTGATCGACCTCCCGGTATTTCTTTTCGAACCATTTTCCAACAATATGGGCTGTTGTTGAATCCATCACTTTTATTTGCTACTATCATTCGCTTTATTGCTGACTGAAAGCAACTTCAAGTTACGAAATCAGCAGGGGTTTTACCCCAGGAACCAAAAGGTATTTGACCAAAGCCAAAAAAAGCAGCACCGGAGTGGTGCTGCTTTTGATCAAAAAAAAATTTTCTCTAACCACACTTTGAATGACCGCAATCGGGGCAGGTTAAACAACCTTCCTGATAAATTACATTGTGCGATCCGCAGTTGCTGCATTCAGCTCCCTCGGCAACAGTTCCGTTGGGAATGTACTTTTTCAGTGCCCTGGCTACCCCTGCTTTCCAGGTGTTGATGGATTCGTCATTCAGCTGCAGACTTGAAACCAACTCTACCACTTTGTGGATGGGCATGCCGTGTCTCAGCGTACCGGAGATCAGTTTGGCATAGTTCCACATTTCGGGATCGAACTTGTGCGACAGCCCTTCCATGGTGGTTTTGTATCCGCGTTTATTGGTATATTGAAA
>JAFGVJ010000025.1 GCA_016938055.1 Prolixibacteraceae bacterium | reverse complement strand
TTTGAACTGTACATCCTTTGGGTATGGATGGCCTTTCTGTCACTCAACGGCATAATGGGCGGCGGCATGTTAATGATCAAACCCGATGGGTCCTTGTTGGGCATGCAAGCCAACTGGCTCGATCAAACGTCCTTTCCGGATTTTTTTGTACCGGGCTTTTTGTTACTGCTTTTCAATGGAATTTTTCCGCTCATTGCACTCTGGGGTTTGATATGGAAAAAGGAAGTTAAGGCATTCAGTGCACTAAATCCATTACAAGACAAACACTGGAGCTGGACATTTACTGCCTGGTCGGGCATCATCACCATTTGGTGGATCATCATTCAGCAACTCATCACCAGCTTTTTTATCCTTCAACCCATCATTGCGGCTATAGGATTAATGAACCTGATGCTGGTACTGATGCCCCGTATTCAAATGAGCTATACATTAAACAAATAATTTTCAACAATTAGCTGGCGCGGCTCTGTGAAACGTGTCCCGGCAATTCGGCTGGTTAAATTTGACTTAAATAAAAAACGAATGACGATTGAAGAACTTAATGCCAAACTGTTGGAAGCTTATTCCGAACAAAACCTCAACAAAATTACTCTTACGCTGCTCAACCTTTACAAAGAGCAACAATTTGCCACGCTCAATAAAATTTCAGCCTTGATCGAAGATTTTGTTCAGATCGAAATTGCCGACGATGGCAAAGGCTTTTCGAAACTGATCATGCTGTATCACCCCGACCGGGGCGATATTCACAGGAATGCTATTGAAACACTCACTTTTAAAGGTGACTTTGATGGATTGCTGGAGTTTTCGCACATCCTGAAACTGATGCGCATTGATGAAATTGCTGATCTCCTCGAAAGTTACGAAGACATTGACTATTCGCCGGTTTATGCCTGGGATGTGAGCAGTCAAACGGACGGTTACAATGTAGTAAGCGATGAACCTCCGGGAAAAACCCATCATGAAAGACCTAAACGTCAAAAGTTCTTTTCCTTTTACGAAGCCTTCAAAATCAGGATTTTCGGCCATACACAAAAAGAAATCCCTTATTACTATTTTGAAGACCTGGATGAAATAGAAATGACCGAATCGTCGATTGACAATTTAGACGGCATTGCCTTTTGTAAACATGCTGTGGTGGTCGATTTATCGGGGAACAGAATTTCGGATTTGAGTGAACTTTGGGAGTTATCTGAGATCGAAGAACTCAATCTGTCGGGTAACCAAATCGAAATGATCGATATTATTTCCAACCTGACCAAACTCCGTGCGCTGGATCTTTCATTCAACCTGCTTACAGATGTGAGCCCACTTTTTGATCTGCCGAAACTCGAACAAGTCAATCTAACAGGTAACAGGATTCAACTAAAACAGGTTGAGGAACTTCGTGGTTTGGGGGTGGAAATAACCATTGACCAACCTGAGCAATAAAACTTACAGCAATGAACATCAACAACAATAGGTTCATTGTCTATGGTAATCCTGCACAACTCCAAAAAAAAGTGGTTTAACCGTTAAAAATCGCCATTCAGCAGATAAAAATTTTGAATGAAAGTGACGTCAGGTATTTTTGCTTCAAAATTTTTAACATGAAAACACAAAAATTGACTTTCGTACTTCTTGCCTTTTTAGGCTTGCAAATGAGTTCCTGCACACAGTTCGACTTCGATAACGACTGCATCAAGGGTGAAGGGGCCCTGGTGGAGCGGGAAATCGATTTGGAAAATTTCTCTTCCCTCAACCTGGCATCATCTTTCAAGGTGGTTATTGCGCAGGGTGAAACTCAAAAAATTGTTGCAGTTGGTCAGCAAAACATCATCGATTCAATCAATACCAACGTGAATGACCAGCAATGGACAGCCTGTTTAAAACCGGGCTGTTATTCAACATTCGACCTGACCATTTATGTTACAGTACCCGCAATGGACCAAATTGAAATCACTGGTTCAGGCAATGTCGAGTTACTGGATTTCAGCCAGGAAAACGATTTATATGTGACGATTGCAGGTTCAGGCAATTTTACCATGAATGATTTCCAGTCGGCTGATAATCTGAACGTCACAATCGTTGCGAGTGGAAATTTTTATGCTGACCAGAATATAAGCTGTTTTAAAAACTTGCAGGTAAGTTGTAGTGGTTCGGGAAATTTTCACGGGTATTCCATTTTCACAGAAACCTGCAAGGCATCGACCCTGGGTTCGGGAAACTGTTTTGTGTCTGTATCGGAAAAACTGGATGCTTCCATTGCCGGTTCGGGCGACATCCGTTACAAGGGACAGCCTGAGATTACTTCAAGCATCAATGGTTCAGGAAAATTGATCGCTGCCAACTAAGCCAAAAATAAAAAATGAAAACACGCTCGCTTATCTATTTACTCCCTTTAAGGCTCATCTTATTTGTTGTTTTTCAAGCCTTGATTGCCCTGTCCTTTTATTTTCAACAAGTGGATAATGCGTGGCACAAAGCCGAAGGTTGGTGGATTATTTCGGGACTGATTACCAATGTGATCACCTTTGCTATCCTCTCAAAACTTTTTCGTGCCGAAGGAAGGAATTATTTCGACAATCTGATTCCACAACGTAAAACCTGGGTAAAAGATCTATTACTTACCCTGGCAATCATGGTAATTGCAACACCGCTAGCCATGTTCCCTAACATTTTCCTGGCAAAAATATTATTTGGATCGCAGGAACTTACCACTCAATTGTTTTTTCGGCCATTACCTTATTGGGTGATTTACAGTGGAATAATTTGGGCACTTGGGCAGGGGCTGGTTGAACTTCAATTCTATTTTGGCTATTTGATGCCACAACTCGAAAAGAAATTAAATAGCAGTGTAAAGGCTTGGATTTTAGCTTCATTGTTTCTGTCACTGCAACACATCGGTATTCCGTTGATCTTTCATTGGCGGTTTATTTTATGGCGTTTTGGTATGTTTTTGCTATTCGCTTTTTTTACCGGATGGTGTATCAAAAAATATCCACGTATTTTTCCTTACATGGCCATCATTCATGCGTTAATGGATCTGAGTTTAATTTTTATGTTGCTCTCGCTGAAATGAACAATGAATCATTGATTTATACCTGGTCAGATATTTAAAGTCGATAAAATAAGGTTTCATATACTCAACTCATTTACTAAGCTGCATCGAATAAAATCTGATGCAGCTTTTCTTTTTGCTTATTGCAGTTTTGTGGACATTCAACATGAGTTTTACGGCATTCAGCAATTCATTTTTTATCCGGGCCCGAAGGCTTTTTAAATTTGAACCAAAATTTAAAATTGCCATGAAACACAAACTTCAATCAACAAACGGACTCAACGCAGCTGGTGTAGGCCCAAAATTAATCTTGTTCGCGTTGCCGGGTTTATTAGCCGGTATCATTCTCGGAATCTATGGTCAATCCTATTCACAATGGGCGAAATACACCACACCATTTTTAGTGTATGGTGGTTTGGCTTTGCTGGCAATCGGAATCATTGTTTATGTATTTGCGGTGATTCAATTCCTAAAACAATTTCATAAAGGAGTATTAATAACTACCGGTGTATATGCCATGTCGCGTAACCCTATCTATGCCAGTTGGATTCTATTCATTTTGCCGGGGCTGTCCCTCTTGTGCAATAACTGGTGCTTCCTGTTGGCCGCAGTTTGTATGTATATTGGCCTCAATACTTTGATTAAAAAAGAAGAGCAACAATTGCTTCAGGTTTTTGGTCGGCAATATGAGCATTACAAAATGAATGTCGGTCGGGTTGGTTTCCTTTCCATTTAAAAAAGCTCATCATGAAATTACCAACAACACACTGTTTACAAACAACTTAAAACACTCAATATTCAAAATGAAAACAATTGATAAAACAAAAGAAATGGAAGCAAGCATTCTTTTAATGAATGAAAAGCTTCTTTTCAAGGGAATGGTAGAGGGGAATGAACCCATCTCAGTGGACTACATTCCGCCACTGGGTGGCGGGCAAGGTTACACCTCACTCGAGCTTTTATTACTCAGTTTAACCTCCTGCATGGGAAGTGCTGTTTTAACCTTTCTTAGAAGGATGAACAAACAAATTACCGGTTTCGAGATTAAAGCAAAAGGAATCCGTAATGAAGAACATCCAACAGGATTTCGGATCATCCACATCGAAATAGTTTTGACTTCGAACAATACAACATTGACCGAGTTTGACCGGGTTTTGAAACTGGCCGAGGAAACCTATTGTCCGGTATGGGCCATGATTAAAGGGAATGTGGAAATAAAAGTGAACCCGGTCATCATTTCAGCATAGATACTTGTATTTTTGAGGAGAGGTTATTTTCAAGTCAATAGATTAAGTGAAACAAACTTCTTCATTTTTACTGTCTTTATCAAAAAATCAACTGAACCATGAAGCTACTCTATGCAGGGCTTGTCTTATTCTTATTTCTGTTGAATAGTCGAGATGGGAGAGCCACAGATAATCCAGCAAACATAGAATCACACAAAATTGGTCTGAATACCGGCCTTTACAATTTTGGATCGATCGATGAATTGTATTCATTTGCCAGGTACTCAGGTAGGGGAATGAGCTATGGACTAAAATTCTGGAATGGTCAAACCAACAAAAACCACTTGCTTTCGCTTCGATTTGCGATGATTGAACGACATCCCAATGGCTTACAGTTGGATCCGAAATATTTTGCCCTTACTGACCCCAATCTGGTCAAAAATAGCTTCATGTTCGAGGCCATTGATCATTACCGGTACCTTATAAAAAGTGTAAGCAACCAATACATCAAGCTTTATGGCGAAGGTGTTTGGGTAACATCGGTCAACATCACCACCAACGCTAACAGCTTGCCGGAGTTGATTCAAAGTGGCATTGGAGCAGGTTTGTACGCAACTGCCGCTTATAAAAAACATTTGTTCTCAGGCGAAATGCATGTCCCGCTGCTCACCTGGACCGTCAGAAATAACTACTCCATGTCCATGACCCAGAATTATGAGAAACTCAGCAAATGGGCTTTCATCAGGCAAAACGATCAGTTGCAGTTTCCAAATACCTTACTTGCCCTAAACACTTCACTGGAATACGAATACGCCATTCTTAAGCAATTGAGCATTTCAGGAGAATATCAACTAAGGTTTATGCT
>JAFGVJ010000191.1 GCA_016938055.1 Prolixibacteraceae bacterium | reverse complement strand
TTTTTTTGTTTTATCAGTTAAAACTGTTATTCATTAATGTCTTTATCAACCAGAATTCGTCCGCAGTATTCACAAACAATGATTTTCTTACGGAAGGCAATGTCGAGTTGGCGCTGAGGGGGTATTTTGTTGAAGCATCCGCCACAAGCATCGCGTTCAACGGTCACAACAGCCAGACCATTGCGGGCATTTTTCCTGATTCTGCGAAAAGCAATCAGCAAACGCTCTTCAATCTGAGATTCAATTTTGCTTGATTTATCGTTCAGCTTATCGGTTTCGATCTGGGTTTCCGAGGTGATTTCTTCCAGCTCTTTTTGTTTGCTGTCGAGATCGGCTTCCCGCTCGTTCAGCAGTTCCTGTGAACTTTCAATGGCCTCGGTTTTCTTGGTCAGTTCGGCACTGTGTTCCCTGATCCGCTTTTCAGAGAGTTCAATTTCGAGGTTTTGGAATTCAATTTCTTTTGAAAGTGAATCGAATTCACGGTTGTTGCGCACATTGTTTTGTTGCTCGGTATATTTGGCAATCAAGGCTTTGGACTCCTGAATGGCTGTTTTCCTGTTGGCAATAGCAGTTTCCAAATTCCGGACATCGTCCTTGTAGTTGTTGATACGGGTTTTTAGTCCGGCAATTTCATCTTCAAGGTCCTGCACCTCCAGGGGCAGTTCACCACGGAGTGTTTTTAATTTATCTTTCTCTGATGCAACCATTTGAAGTTCATACAACAACTTCAACTTTTGCTCAATCGACATCTCATTGGTTTTGACGTCTTGCTCTTTCTCGGCCATTTGATCAATATTTATTTAAATCGTTTCAGAACAAATAATGTATCGGATTGGTTTCGACCTCCGATAAACGGAGGGCAAATTTAGAAAATTTATTTGTAACTATTTCATAAAAAAGTTCTTTAGTGAACTGCTCGCTTTCGTAGTGCCCGATATCGGCAATGATGATTTTATTCTCTGCATCGAAGAACTGATGGTATTTGAAATCGGCTGTGATGAAAAGATCGGCACCGGCTCCTATGGCATCTTTCAGAAAGGTGCTCCCGGAGCCACCCACCAGGGCTACTCTGGAAACCAGCCCGGTATGAAAGGCTGTATGCCTGATTACGGGACAGTGAAATGCTTCCATCACCATTTTCAACACGGCTTCGGGATGCAGAGGAGTTTCCAGCTCACCTATGACTCCCAGTCCAACTTGCGAATGCACATTGTCCAGTGTATATACATCGTAAGCTACTTCTTCGTAGGGATGAGCCTTCAATAAAGCATTCAGTACCCTTGCTTCGGCATACGAAGGGAAAATGGTTTCAAAACGGACTTCAGGCTCGAAATGAATTTCGTTTTTTTGACCTACAAATGGATGAGCCAATTCGTTGGCCCTGAAAGTACCTGTTCCGTCACCCGAGAAACTACAGAAATCGTAATTTCCTATTTGTCCTGCTCCTGCGCTGCTTACGGCTTCACGCACAGCATCGAGGGCTGCGCTTGGCACAAAAGTGACCAGCTTTTTCAATAAGCCTTTTTGTGGCACCAGGGGTTTCAATTTTTGCAAAGATAGTTTGCGGGCCATCATCTGGCTCACGCCGTTTTTGGCCAAATCAATATTGGTGTGGGCTGCATAAATGGCCACATCGTGTTTCACGGCCATCAGAATAGCCCTTTCGGCATCGGTTTTCCCGTTCAACTTTTTAAGGCTGCCAAAAATCAGCGGATGGTGGGCTATGATCAGTTGGTGTCCGTATTGTATGGCTTCATTAACTACTGCTTCGCTTACATCGAGGGTGATGAGTGCCGAATTGACTTCGTCCATGGCGTTACCTATAAGTAAACCACTGTTGTCCCAGCTTTCCTGTAAGCTCACCGGGGCAACGTCTTCAATGGCTGCAATGATTTCCTGTATTTTCAAAACCTGGTCTCTTTTTTAAAGTTCTTCCTTAATTTCAAGCAACATCTCGCGAATCTTTTTCAGGCGCTCTACCACCTGCAATTCATCGATCGCTTCGCCCTTATTGGCTTTGATTTTTTGACGGGCTCCGCTGAGGGTCATGCCACGCTCCTTCACCAGGTAGTAAACCAGACGTACCTGCTCGATATCATCTTTGGTAAACAGCCTGTTACCCTTTTTGTTTTTGGCAGGTTTGATGTTATCAAATTCGTTTTCCCAATAGCGTACCAATGAGGTATTTACCCCAAACATTTCGGCAACTTCACCAATGGAGTAAAAGTGTTTTGTTATTTTCTGAGTTTGATCGGACATGAAACAAAGTTAATCAAAACTTCGTCCGATGTTGGAAGATTGAGCTACCAGTTCTTCGAACTCGGCAGGGGTTAAATCTTTGAAGAAATAATGTTTGGGATCAACGTTTTTACCGTCCTTGAGCACCTCGTAATGCAAATGAGGTGCAGTAGATGTCCCTGTTGATCCAACAAATCCTATTACTTCGCCACGTTTAATATGCTGTCCTGCTTTCACATTAAACCCCTTCAGATGGGCATAAAGCGATTCGTAGCCGAAACCATGGTCTATCACAACATGACGTCCATGACCAGTCCTTTCTGTTCTGACAGCTTTAACTACACCATCGCCGGTTGCATATACATTGGTGCCGCGGGGAGCAACAAAATCGATCCCAAAATGGAACATGGGAACCTTGTATATGGGATGACGGCGCATGCCCCACCCCGATGAAGTAAATGACAAATCAGTGGAAGCTATGGGCATAATGGCTGGTGTTGATGATAATTCAGCCTCTTTGCTCATGGCCAGGCTCAGCACATCCTGGTAAGACTTGGCCTGAATGTAAGCTTGCTTTGAAATAATGTCGAGTTTTTTAGTGGTATTCAACACCAATTGATTCGGATCGTATGACTCCAATCCTTCGTAGCTGTTGGTACCACCAAAGCCTGCTTTACGAACCGATTCGGGTATCGGGTCACTTTCAAAAATAACGCGATAAATATTATCATCGCGGACCTGAATTTCATCTAAAACATGCTCTACCTGAGCCAGTTTTTCGTTCAACATGAGGTATTGCGAAAGCAATTGTTCGTTTTCCTGTTGCAAAGCTTTGACTTCGGGAGTTTCAAAATGGCTAATAAAGAGTGAAGCGATACCAGCGGCAACAATCAGTGTTACTGCAAAAAAACTTAGAAACGCCAACATCTTCCCAGTCAATTTCTGATGGACTTTCTCGTATGTTAATGTTTCCGGATTAAATCGGTATTTTGTTCCCCCCATTGCTAAAAAAAAAATGTTTTTTACCTGATCTATAAGTACAATTTCTATTTTTGCATGACTTAAAAATCGCCTCATTTTACAGTGCGTAACAAAACTAATTAAATTTTTAAAAAAACCTAGTCGAATTTTATATTGAATTTAACTTAGAACAGATATTAAAAAACATATGACATCGCAAGCAATCAGACAAGCCTTTCTAAGCTTTTTCCAAAGTAAAGGACACCAAATTGTTGAATCAGCACCGATGGTGGTGAAAAACGATCCTACCCTGATGTTTACCAATGCCGGTATGAACCAGTTCAAGGACATTTTTTTGGGCAACGACCCGGTGAAGTATCCACGAATTGCCGACACACAAAAGTGTCTCAGGGTATCGGGTAAACACAACGATCTGGAAGAAGTTGGACACGATACTTACCACCACACCATGTTCGAAATGTTGGGAAACTGGTCGTTTGGCGATTATTTTAAAAAAGAAGCCATCGAATGGGCCTGGGAATTTCTGGTCGATGTGATGGGCATTGATCCCGAACGGATGTATGCCACCATTTTTGAAGGAGATGCCAGCGATGGTGTTGCCCGTGATGAAGAAGCATACAGCTTGTGGAGCCAGTTTCTACCAGCCGACCGAATCCTGAACGGAAACAAAAAAGATAACTTCTGGGAAATGGGTGATACCGGTCCCTGTGGCCCCTGTTCCGAAATCCATGTAGACATCCGCAGTGAAGCCGAAAGGGCCAGAATCCCCGGGGTTCAACTGGTCAACAACGACCATCCTCAGGTGATTGAAATCTGGAACCTGGTATTCATCCAATACAACCGCAAAGCCAATGGTCAATTGGAAGAACTGCCTGCCAAACACGTTGATACCGGCATGGGTTTCGAACGCCTGAACATGGTGGTGCAGGGCAAGCAATCGAACTACGACACCGACGTTTTTCAAACCGTCATCAACGAAATTGGTCAATTATCGGGCAAAAAATATGGCGATGATGAAAAGCAGGACATCGCCATGCGTGTGATTGCAGACCACCTGCGGGCCATATCCTTTGCCATTGCCGACGGTCAACTTCCATCGAACAACAAGGGTGGTTATGTGATCCGCCGGATACTGCGCCGTGCCGTTCGTTACGGGTACACTTTTTTAGGTTTCCGTGAAGCATTCATATTCAGGCTCGTTGCCGTTTTAAAAGCACAGATGGGAACTCAGTTCAAAGAGCTTGCAGCCCAGGAAGAACTGATTGCAAAAGTGATCAGGGAAGAAGAAGAATCGTTCCTTCGCACCCTCGAAACCGGTTTGAAATTGCTCGAGGGTATCATTGCGAAAGTGCAGGGAAAACAGGTAAGTGGTAAGGATGCCTTTACCTTGTACGATACTTTTGGTTTTCCGCTCGACCTGACTGAACTCATCCTGAAGGAGCAAGGCTTGACGGTGAATCAGGATGAGTTCAATAAAGAAATGGAACTCCAGAAGAACCGTTCGCGGAATGCTGCTGTTCAGGAGGCCGGCGATTGGGAGGTGCTGCTCGAAGGAGAAAAAGAAACCTTCATCGGTTACGATAATCTCACTGCCGACATCAGGATTACCCGTTACCGCAAGGTGAAAACTGCCAAAAAAGAATTGTATCACCTGGCTTTCAATGTCACCCCTTTTTATGCCGAATCGGGCGGGCAAGTTGGCGATAAAGGCTATATCGAAGCCCGGGGAGAAAAAATTTCCATCCTCGATACCATCAGGGAAAACAACCTTATTATTCACCTGACCGAACGATTGCCTTCTGATCCTTCGGCAGCATTCAAAGCTGTGGTACCGGAAAAAATCAGGCAACTAACTGCTAACAACCACTCGGCCACTCACCTGCTCGACCATGCCCTGAGAGAAGTACTGGGGACCCATGTCGAACAAAAAGGTTCATTGGTTACACCTGATTATCTGCGTTTCGACTTTTCGCATTTTCAAAAAGTAAGCGACGAGGAATTGTTGAGCATTCAACGCAGGGTGAACCAGATGATCCGCCAAAACATCCCTGCCGAAGTTTTTCAGCATGTACCAATGAGCGAAGCCATTGAAATGGGTGCCATTGCACTCTTTGGTGAGAAATACGGTGATGAAGTACGCGTGGTGAAATTTGGCGAATCGGTGGAATTGTGCGGAGGTACCCACGTTCAATCAACGGGGCAGATCGGGATGTTCCAGATTGTTTCTGAAAGTGCCATATCGGCCGGAGTTCGAAGGATTGAGGCTATCACTGCCGATCAGGTAGAAGCCCTGATGGAAGAAAACAATGCCATCATGAAGGAAGTGAAACACTTACTGAACAATCCACAAAACCTGACATCTTCGGTACAGGATATTCTCACCAACAACAAAGAATTGTCGAAACAACTCGAAGCTCTGGCCAAAAAAGAAGCCCTGGGGCTCAAAGCACAACTGAAAGATCAAGTGGAAACCCTTGGTGATGCCAAAGTGCTCACTGCCATTTTACCTCTCAACGATCCGCAAGTGATCAAAGATTTAGCATTCCAGTTGAAAGGTGAGATCGATCGCTTATTCCTGGTTCTGGGTGCCAATATCGAAGGAAAAGCCCATCTGACAATCATTATTTCGGAACAACTGGTGAAAGAAAAAGCTTTGAATGCCGGCAAAATTATTCGCGATGCTGCCAAAGCAATTCAGGGTGGCGGAGGTGGTCAGGATTATTATGCCACTGCCGGAGGTAAAAACCCCGATGGCTTCAACGAAGCTTTCGAAATTGCCAAAAAAGCTTTGCTGTAAACACCTACCAAGAACATAGCCCCGGATTTCCGGGGCTTCTTTCAAACTTTTCGATACGATAGTCGAGACCTATTTTGTAGCATAATATCTCATATACTACTGCATTTCTGAAACTTACAACCATTTTTCAATCAGGTATCTGCCACTGGTTTTTTGATAAGAAGGCTGAATTTGTTCAAATTTCTATTTTAGCAGCTTTAATTGCTGGAAATTTAAAATTTGGAAATGGAAAATATGAAATCGGTTGTTAAGCGCAACTTCGATCTACTGGAACTATATCGGGGAGTTTATCAACATCAGAAAACAGTTGTCAATGGCAAAGAAGGCAACGAGTGGTATGCTTATTCGGCTGCTGAATTCGTACAATACACCAACAACATCAGTTTCGGATTACTGGCCTTGGGAGTCAAAAAAGGCGATGTGGTGGCCACAATTACCAATAACCGGCCCGAATGGAACTTTATTGACCTGGGTCTTGCCCAGATCGGCGCGGTACACTTGCCCATTTATCCCACCATTGGTGTTGAAGAATACCAATACATTTTTGGACACAGTGAAGTCAGGTACATCTTTGTTGGTGATAAAAACCTGTATGAAAAAGTTCGTCCGCTGGTTGATCAGATCAGTTCACTTCAGGAAATTTTTTCCTTCGACCAGCTCGATGACGTGAAACACTGGACCGATATTGTCAAGTTGGGCGAAGCCTATCCCGGCAAAGAGCAATTACAACAACTCAAAGATGACATCAAAGAAGATGACCTGGCAACCCTTATCTATACATCGGGAACAACCGGAGTGCCCAAAGGGGTGATGCTTTCGCACCGAAACCTGGTATCGAATTTTACCACCCATTGCAACAACCATCAACTGGGAGCAGGAACCCGTTCGCTCTGCTTTTTGCCCTTGTGTCACATTCTGGAACGAACCATGAATTACCACTACCTGTACAAGGGAATCAACATTTACTATCTGGCATCGCTGGGGGCTATTCTGGGAGCATTGAAGGAAATCAGACCCAACATTTTCTCCACGGTTCCCCGTTTACTGGAAAGGATATACGATGGGATCATTAACAAAGGCAAGGAATTAACCGGAATCAAAAAGGCCCTCTTTTTCTGGGCAGTCCGTTTGGGTGACCAGTTCGATTACGGGAAAAATTTCAGCATCGGGTTCCGGATCAAACGCGCCATTGCCGATCAACTCATTTATTCCAAATGGCGTGCGGTGATGGGCGGCGAAGTGGATGTGATCGTTTCGGGAGGTGCTGCTCTCCAACCCCGTATTGGAAGGGTATTGGGTGTAGCAGGTATTTGTGCCCTGGAAGGCTACGGACTCACCGAAACTTCACCTGTAATTGCTGTCAGTAACAAAACAACCGGTGAAATCAGGGTGGGCACAGTTGGTCCGGTTTTGCCGGGCATTGAAATGAAGCTGGCCGAAGATGGTGAAATCACCTGTAAAGGTCCCAATGTGATGATGGGCTATTACAAAGCTCCGGAACTGACCCGTGAAATCATCGATGAAGATGGTTATCTCCATACCGGTGATGTTGGCGAACTCATTGAAGGCAAGTTCCTGAAAATCACTGATCGTAAAAAAGAGATTTTCAAACTATCGAGCGGCAAATACATTGCCCCCCAGATGATTGAGAACAAGCTGAAGGAATCATTTTTCATTGAACAGGCCATGGTCATTGGTGAAAATCAGAAATTTGCTTCAGCCCTGATCATTCCAAGCTTTGCGTACATCGAAAACTGGTGCAGGCAGATGGGCATTCAGGTTGACGGGAAAGACGATATGTTGCGCAATACCGAAGTGGTACGAACCATTCAAAATGAAGTGAAAGCCACGAACAAACTTCTGGGAGTACACGAAGAAATCAAGCGCTACCGTCTCATCAACGATGAATGGACCCCCGAATCGGGCGACCTTTCTCCCACCCTGAAACTTAAACGAAAGGTGATTTACGCAAAATACGAAGCCATCATTAACGAGATTTTTCTGGCACAGGCTGATTAATTTTGAAACAAAAAAAATCCCCGCCTTGGCGGGGAGGAGTTGCTCTATAAAAATGAGTCGAGAGTAGATAAAGTTGCATATGGGGAACAACTTTGGGAGAAATGTTAAGGATCAAAGCAAATATCAGAGCAACTTCAAAATATCATTCTGTAATAAAAAGAAAATTTTGAAAGAACATTCATCAGCATAAACGGTCGCGTGCTTGAATCTTCCGGATCAAAGCTGCTAATAAGTTTTTTTAAAATCAAAAAAGATGTGTGAATGGTCGGAAAATCTTTGTGAATGGACTGATTTTCCCTGTAAACAAAA
>JAFGVJ010000190.1 GCA_016938055.1 Prolixibacteraceae bacterium | reverse complement strand
GAGTGGGTAACCACCACCAGGGTGGTACCCGATTCTTTATTCAGTTCAAGCAACAATTCCGAAAGCATGTCGGCATTTTCTTCATCGAGGGCACCGGTGGGTTCATCGGCCAGGAGGATGGACGGCTCGTTGATGAGCGCACGAACAAAGGCCGCCCGCTGGCATTCACCTCCCGAAAGCTCCGAAGGGAACTGATGCCTCTGTGCCCAGATACCTGTCCTTTTCAACAAGGTTTCTGCCCTTTTTTCAGCCACTCCCTTACGAGCATTCAACGGAATGGTTGGTAGCAGCACATTCTCCCAGAGCGTACATTGCGGCAACAAATGATGCAGCTGGAACACCATGCCAATTTTCCGGTTACGGAATTCAGCTTGGGTAGTGGAATTCAAATCCATCAGGTTTACACCATCTACCAACACGGTTCCTTCATCAGCTTTGTCCAATGTTCCAAGGATGTTCAGCAAAGTGGTTTTTCCGGTACCCGAGGGGCCCACAATGGCCACGGCTTCGCCTTTGGCGATTTCTGCCGAAAGCTGATTGAGCACACTGTGCCGGGCAGTTCCTAATGCAGAGGGATAAGATTTGGTGAGGTTTTGGATGCTTATCATGATGATCTTAATTTACTATTAATTAAAAATTTAATGATAATACTTTGGAAAGGCCTAATCGGACTTCTTCCTTAGAATGATCATCAAGCACGCCAATCTTTCTAATAAAACGAATCTGAGAAACAGATCGAACTTGAAAGCAATCTGCACAAGAAACTTTTTCCAATAAATTCAATGTATCAGGATTAAGCTTTATCATCCAGGGAGCTAACTGATAATGATCTTTCCAATCTGTTATTGGTACAATAATTTTTAAAGGTAGTTTTCCTAAAGCATCATCACTGACGATGACTGCTGGTCTTATCTTTCTAATTTCTGAACCAATTGTTGGATCCAGATTAATTAGCCAAATTTCATTTTGCCTCATAAAACTCATCCAAATCAATGCCGGTAAATGAAGTCAATTCATAATCAGACTCGTAATCGGTCAATAGGGCACTCGCAGCAGTTTCCATCTTTGTTATTTCTTCGTTTCTTTTAATTGACTGGATGGTTCTCTCAATAATTAAAAAACGTTTAGAAACTGGCAGTTTTTCTATTTCTTTTATTATTTCTGAAGTTTCCACTATGATAATTTTTATTGCAAATTACAAAAAATATTAAAGCCTCAATTGATTAACTCCCTGCATACAAAATCGATTAACTAACAGTATTTGATATTCTTATAGATTTCCACCAACTCCCTGGCCTGAATATTAATGTCGAAATGCTTTTCGACACTGGCACGGGCCTCGTTACTGAGTTGTTCTATTTTCTTTGGATCATCGAGTAAATCGGCCCAGGCTTTGGCCAGTGCTTCAGGTGTATTGGGTTCATAAATCACACCACCACCTGCAGTATTCACAATTTCGGGGAAAGCCCCCAGGGCAGGCTGTACCACCGGAATGCCCGAGGCCATGGCTTCAGTGAGGTAAATACCAAACGCTTCGCCGTTCAAAACCGGCACGGACATGAGTTGCATTCTTTTCAAAAAGTTCTTCCGGTGAGTACCTTCAAAGCCTTCCCAGAAATGAGCAAAAGATCTGATCCCGGCATGCTCCAGTTTTTGTTTTTGGTGCTTGATGAATTCGGTATCCTCCCCGGTTTTTCCACCGGTGATGTGAAGGTGTACATCATCAAACCTGGCTTCCTTTTTCAAGAGGATGAAAGCATCCACCAGCACTTCCATGCCATTCTCGGCATTCATGCGCGAGAGGTAACCAATTTCGCGCTTGCGTTGGGCGGCATTTGAAAATTCATAATCGGCCGGATCGACCCCCAAATGCACCGTGTTGATTTTCTCTGCCGGAAGTTTCATCCACTTTTGGGCAGCTTGAGCATAGTAATCGCTCACGGCGATAAAAGCATCCACATCGGCCGCCCGCTCGCTCATCAGTTTCCACACATGATCGCGCGCCGAAGGTTTCATGGGATCGACCCAAACATCTTCGTCCTGAAGGGAACAGACCACAGGCACCTTCAATTTTTCTTTCATGCGCCTTGCCAAACCCAACAACAAGGCATTGGACAGGTGGATCACATCGGGCTGGCAATGTTCACCAATCCAGTCAATCATCTTATCCAGCTCCTCCCCTTGCTGACCCTGCTCGCCCAGCAACATCGAGATGGTCATTTCTTCGAGGCCTTTGGCATTGGTCGATCCGGCCATGCCTGCAGCCAGTTTCATCAGGGGCTTTGAGTTGAGTAAACGATCGAACCATGCCGGAGCCTTGCGAAAAATGGGATAAAGCTGTTTCAGGTAGATGGAAATGGCCCCGTAAAACACCGGGATGTCTTCCAAATCATGCTCGTCGGAAAACAAGGGCAGGTACATGGGCACTTTCACCACCGTGTGCCCTAAACTTTTTAATGAATCGACAAATTTACTGTCACGCAAACAGTTGCCGCAATAAAAACTCCCGCCCGAACCGGGGATGATTTGAATGATGTTCAAGCCCCCCTTGTCCCCTCCAAGGGGGGACTTATCAGTACTTGCATCATTGTTTTTATATTTTTTCTCCATAATTTTCTTAAAACCTATTTTATCTTCAAAGCAAAAAAAACATCAATTTTTCGATCCTCGATTCCCTTCCCTTGGGGAAGGGTTAGGGATGGGCTTTACTCCCCTCCTCGGGTATGGCTGGGGGAGGCTAAGTAATAAACATTCCCGTTGCTACCAGCAATCACTATGGCATTGCTGATCACTGCCGGGGCATTGATAGCCCCTACGCCAAGCTGGTAATTCCATACCAGTACGCCATTTTCGATGTTTAGAACCATGATGTCGCCCCGCATGTTGATGAGTAAAACTTCCTGAGTGTTGGCAACGGTGGAGGCATCGATGCGGCTGCCGGTATTTTTCTTCCAGAGCAATTTCCCGCTATGCCGGTCGAAACAATACATGAATTTATCGCGACTGCCAATGAGGATTTTGTCGGCCACCAGCGAGGGGGAGGCAATAAAAGGCAGGTCGTTGTCGGGGTTGGTGTAGCGCCATTTGATGTTTTTCTTTTCCAGATCGATACAAGTAAAGCCCCCGTCGTAATCGCCAATGTAAGCCAGGTTAGCAATCACCGCCGGGGAAGAAGCTACGTAGGTGGCTACTTCAACTTTTCCGCTGCTGATGCCGGTTTTCAGATTCACCATGTGCAAAAAACCATCGCAACCGCCAAATACGGCATTGCCATTCCAAAGCGCAGGAGCACTGTTCAAAAAGTTTTCCGTTTCGTACTGCCAAAGTTTTTTTCCGGTTTTGGCATCAATGCCGTGCAGATAATAATCGTAACTCCCCACGGCCAGTATTTCGCGGGTGCCATCGCGGAGTAAAGTGGGCGCTCCCATGATTTGGTTATCGGTTTGATACGTCCAGATTTGTTTACCGGTGGTCAGTTCCAGTGCATAAAGGGTTCCCGACAGGTTCCCGATATAAACCACCCCCTGATGAATCAAAGCAGGTGCTTCGATGGAATTCCCGGTTTTGAAGCCCCAGATGGAATCCCCTTTCATGCTCAGGCAATACAGGGTGCCGTTGGTACTGCCCACCACAATTTTTCCCTCGGCAATCACCGGTGCCGATTTGAAAACCCCGTCGGCATCGAAGGTCCATTTCAGTTGTACCTGACGTGGAAACGATACGGTGGTGGTACCATGCAGCTGCATGTTTCCCCTTGAATTGGGCCAACTTGAACCGGTCTGACCCAATAAAAAAACAACAACGAAAAGTAAAACACCCGTAAATAAAATCCTCATCAAAGCTGGTTTTTGGAAATCATTCAAATTTAATCAATTCGGGCTTGCAGCAAAGCAACACAGTGTTAAAACCAGGTTAATTCAATTTTTAACAACGAAAGATGTAATCGTGAGCAGTTCGCTGAAAGTTTTGATGTATTGATTGGTTTGTGTACTAAACCTATTCATGCTAAATTTCCTGTCGCAAAATCCAATCTTATGAATCGTATTATTTCACTGTTTTTTCTGTTTTTCTTAAGTCTGCAATCCTTCACATTGAATGCTCAATTTCGGAGTGAGAAACGGGGAATTGCTTTTGGCTATCATCACGAAGCCGATTTACAAACAGTCTCGAAAAGCTTGAGCTGGTGGTATAACTGGGCTACAGAACCAGACAATAGCGTGCGTGAAACATACGAAAACTACAACATGGATTTTGTGCCCATGCTTTGGAATGAACGTACCGATACTGCCCGTTTGAAGGTTTTTTTGAAGAATCATCCACAGGTAAAATACATTCTGGGTTTTAACGAGCCCAATTTCAGGACCCAGGCCAACATGACCCCGGCAAAGGCTGCTGCCAGCTGGCCAAGAATTGAGGAACTGGCCGATGAATTCGGGCTGAAGATAGTAGCCCCGGCTGTCAACTATTGCGATCAGTGTGTTGATATTCCTGGCACAAATTCCGATTCGAGCCCCTATGCCTGGCTCGATGCTTTTTTTGAAGAATGCCCCGATTGCAGGGTCGATTACATTGCCGTGCACAATTACATGTGTTATGCCAGCGCCCTGCAAAGCAACATTGAAGGTTACCTGAAGTATGGCAAAAAGATATGGCTGACCGAGTTTGCCTGCTGGGACCAGGCCACCATCACCCCCGACATGCAAAAAAGCTATGTATTGGGTGCCATTGACTATCTCGAAAACGATACGAATATTTTTCGCTACAGTTGGTTTACCGGCGACCGTAGCGGGAAATGGCCTTTTCTCGACATATACGGATCAGTACCCGGAACCCTCACCGAACTTGGAAATTTGTATCTCAACTTTTACCCCGTACACGATACCGCAGCCTACTATCCTGTTCCGGGCAGAATCGAGGCCGAAAGCTACAATGCCATGAGTGGTATTCAGCTGGAGGCTACCGCTGATTTTGATGGGCTGGCCAACGTAGGTTGGTTCGATGCGGACGACTGGTTGCAGTACAACGTGGAGGTGCCTGATTCGGGCGAATATTTCCTTTACATCAGGGTTGCCGGCAATGCCCCAACCAGTTTGGATGTACTGGAGGACGATCTCAGTTTGGCAAATTTCAGTATCCCCTCATCGGGTGGCTGGCAAAACTGGCAAACAATGGAACAAAAACTTGTACTGAACAAAGGCAAACACCGCTTGAAATTCTATACCCCAACTGGCTCTTTGAACATTAACTGGATTCACTTCAACAAAAGCCCGAACCATGCTCCCGAATTAATTGCTGATGAAGACACCACCCTGTACCAGCCCGAAAACGCAGTTTTTCTTGCTGCTACAGGTATAGATGAAGATGGAGATAGCCTGACTTTTCAATGGACCAAAAGCTCGGGTAAAAACGATATCACCATACAAACGCCAAAAGATGCGACCACTGAAATTACTGGCTTCACCAATGGCACATACACCTTCAGGGTAACAGTCTCTGATGGGATCGAAACCAGCTACGACCAGGTGAAAGTAATGGTCATGAACCGGGTTGGCATCAATGAGTTGGATGAGAACAAGGTATCGCTTTTCCCAAATCCAGTAAAAGATATACTGAACATTCAACTCACGGAAACCGGAACACCTGCCCATATCCGTATATACCGATTGAACGGATCGCTCATATACTCCTTAGATTCAGAGGATGCTGTTCCCAAGATCGATGTCAGTACTTTTGAAAAGGGCTGGTACCTTGTAAGCGTCATGCATGGGATAACCAACTGGGAGGCGTCGTTTCTGAAAGAATAATCGGGTATGGCGATTGGTATTCGCCGTAAATAATTGAAAACCCAAATAATTGAGTGCAACTTTTTCTTCGCGATAAAATCGCGACACCCGTTAAAATTCTACTCAATCCAAAGCTTTTGAACCAACTGCGTCTCAGCATGCTGAAATCTCACCAGGTACATCCCGGGGCAGAGTAGGATGTTTTCAATCACCTGCCATGAGTTGCCGTTGAGCTGCAAGTTGCGGCTGATTTGTTGCCTCCCGGTCAGGTCATAAACCAAAACTTTAGCAGTGCCTGATAATCCACTTTGTTGGTGAAGTACCAAAGCTTTTGAGTCAGCAGTCCATGAGAAATAAGGTTTCCTTTCTTTTAAAAATTCGTTTCCGGTTCCTGTGTCCTTCTTCACCTGAAACCAGTTCAGGTTGTATTCACCGCTCAACGCTTGCAGACGTAAGGTAATTTTTCCCTGAGGTAATGCAGCGGAAGCACTGTTGGTTTTCCAACTTTGCCATCCACCGGTCGATACGGTAATGGTATGCAAATCGGTCAGTTCTCCATCCTTTAACAGCTGCATTTTAAAGCGGCCAGAATTGTTGCTGGCTACCCGGTAATCGATCACAAAGTTGCCTGCTTCTTCCACATAAACAGGGTAATCGGCAAAATCGCCGGGGTTGGCATAAGCCAGGTTCAGACCGCCGCCGGTATCGCTGCAATCCTCGGTCTGAAAACCCTGGTTCACCAGAAAATCTTCGGCCTGAATTTTTGCCGGCAACACCACGTAGGCCTGTGAAACATTTTCTACTATCCGGTTTGAAAAAGCAGCATATTCCCTTTGATCAGGTGTTTTAAGATTCTTCCCATTGTAGGATAGTACCAACCGGTCGCGTTGAATGAAGCCATTATCAGTAGTCAAACGGATGATTTTCGAATTCGCTGGATCCATGGTTATGCCAACAATGTTTGCCGGCGAGCCATTGATTTTCAGTTCAAAATCGCTTAGTTCAGGGACTGAAAGTGAATCCAGGCCAAGGTTGGTCATCAATATAAGTTCCTCACCTGTTCCATCGGTCGTAAGATGGACAAAATCGGGAGTCAACTGTGACAGCGCTTTAGGATTTTCCAGCACAAAGTAATTGATATTGAAACCGGCATTGTCGATGTACAGCTTTAACTGATGGGTTCCTTCTTCCAGCACCACATCTTCGACCAAATAATCGGCCCAAGTGCTCCAGCCTCCGGTGGCCGATAGGGTAATGACAGGTGTAACGTGAATGCCGTTCAGCTCAAAATGAAACTTACCCCCCGATCCACTGGCGGCATAGCGTAACTTCAGGTCATAAGCAGCCGTTGAATCAACTTTTATTGTATAGCTCAGCCATTCCCCCTTGTTGGTCCAACCCACACTGTAGCCGTTACTGAGCACATCGTTGCACGTTTCAATGTCGACGCCATCGTTGCGGTAGGCCCAACCGGTATTCCATGCAGTGTAATCCTGTCCTGATACATGATAGTCTGCCACATCAACATCGAAATAGGCAAATCCATTTTTACCCAAATCATAATCGGCTGCGAAAATTGGTTTTCCAACAGTATGTTTAGCAAAGGGTTTGGTTTCGTTGGTGTGAGGTTGACGAATCATGGCATCAATCACATCGTATTGAACATGACAATTTTCAATTTTGTGATTTTCGGCCAATTGGATCACCGCTTCAAAGGCTTCATCGCTCGTTGGTTTTTTGTTGGTTTCTCCTCGCCAATATTTAACCAGATTGTCATAACTCTCGTTAAAATCAACTTGCAGAACGTTATTGATTCCTCCTTTCTTCACCGGCCACCATGACCATCCTATGTTGTTGGTTTCAAAAAGTGCGATGGCATCGGTAAACCATGTATTGGAGTTTTCGCCCGATTCACTCATCCAAAGCGGCACATTTAAACGTACGCTCCTATCAATAATCCAATCCAGGTCATTCTCGTTGTTGGTATTCCAATATTTATGGAAGGTGTATGCCAGATTATCATCGTAAGTTCCCAATTCATCCATACCGCTGTAATTGTTCCCCCAACTATTCCCGGAAACAAAAACCATGTGATTGGTATCGATGGTCCTGATGGTATCAATCAAACGTTTGTGCATATTGAGCAAGGGGATATTTCTTGTATTGCTCCAACCGCTGTCATCGTCAGGATTGTTTTCAAAATCCCAGTTGGTTTCATTGATCAGGTCATAACCGCCAATCCAAGGTTCATCTTTATATCTTTCGGCCAATTTATACCAGAGTGCTGTAAGTTTATCCTGATTGTCTTTACTTTCCCACAACGATGGTTTCTTGGGGTCGTAATCGGAAATGTCGGCATTCTTACCTTGTCCCCCCGGCGTTCCGTGCATGTCGAGGATGAGGTACATTTCATTGGCTTCACACCAGTCAAGCAGCTCATCAATCATGTTAAAGCCATTGTCCAACCAGGTAATCTCACCTTGAACGGGTTCATCTTCAATAGGAGGAGTAAACCACAAATAATGCATGGCTACCCGCACACTGTTAAAACCCCAGGCACGCATTGAATCCACATCAGTTTTGGTAAAATGATTGGCCAACCAGGCATCAAAAAACGTATTGGTTTTCTCTTCTCCAACGATATCACTCAAAAGTGCACGCCATTCATGTTGGGTTCCGGCAATCCCACCGGTTTTCATCATGTAGCCCTCCATGAGCATCCAGTTACCGGTCCCGATACCACGCAAAAGATAATTCTCACCCTTACCATCTAAAATTCTGGTGCCATCGGCGTGCAAAAAACCTTCGACTTGTTGAGCACTGAGAGTAAGAAGAGGAAGTAGAATGATCAGAAAAATTGAAAAAAGATGTTTCATTAGACTGGTAGTATTAAGGTTGAGGACAAGGTTAAGAAAAATTAAAGTTGATCGAAATGAATGGATTTCAGGTTGAACCCACCTTCAAGCACCATTAATCTCAAGGGTTGAGTGCCTTTCGGCATAACCACATGGTCGATGCTAATGTTCTTCCACTCCAGATCGCCTCCGGTTGAAGGAAGTATAAGTTCGTATCCGTCGGTTCCAGCTATCTGGAGCTTGACTTTCCCCTGCTTTTCAACTGCAGCGTAAGTAATGGTGACCCTGTACCCGGCATCTTCAGGAACGGTGGTGGTGTATTGCAGCCATTCACCTGCTTCGGTCCAGCCTACGTAGAAGCTTTGATCTAAAGTACTTCTTGAAATATCTACTCCATCGTTGCGATAGTTGCGACCATTGTTCCAGCCGGTACTTTTATTGGTGGAGGTACGGTAGTTGGCCGTATCGGTATCGAAATAGGCTATTCCGTTGGCACCAAAATCGTAATCGACTGCCTCAATGGTTCCGGGAATGCTGTGGTGCTTAAATGGTTTGGCCGATTGATCGCCCTGTGCCTGACGAAACATGGCATCAATTACATCGTAACGGATCATGCAGTTGTTCAGCTTCATCATTTCGGCTTGTTCCATCAGCCAGTTGGTGGCTTGTTCCTTTGTGGGCTGTTGCCCGTTTCCGTTCCAGTAATCGAGCAGATTCTGGTATCCATCAGTCTTGGGAATGGTGACGGTTCCTGTGACCGAGTTGATTTTCTTGTAAGGCCACCAGGCCCAGCCAATCTGATGGGCTTCGAGCAGGGCAATGGCGTTGGTAAACCAGGTATTGGAGTTCTCGCCCGATTCGCCCAGCCATACAGGCACCTTGAATTGTTCACGGTAATCGAGGATGTATTGAATTTCTTCCAGCCTGTTATAGTTCCAGTATTTGTGGAAGCTCATCACCAGGTTATTGTCGAAAGTTTTCGGGTGGGGCATGTTTTTGTAATTGTTCCCCCAGCAGTTGCCTTCAATGATCACAATGTGGTTCTGGTCCACTTCGCGGATGGCTTTGATGGCTTCGGTATAAAAACGCCAGAGCAGTTCATTTTTTTCGCAGTTACAACCATTTTTGTTACCGGCATTGTCGAAATCCCAGTTGGGTTCGTTCAGGATGTCATAAGCGCCCATCCAGGGTTCATCGCGGTAACGTTCGGCCAGCTTTTTCCAAAGCGCGATTGTTTTTCGCTGGTTTTCGGCACTTTCCCATAAGGAGGGTTTTTCCGGATCGTAATCCGAAATGTTGGCATCTTTGCCCTGGCCACCGGGTGCGGCATGTAAATCGAGGATCAGGTACATACGGTTGACTTCGCACCAATCGAGCAGGGAATCGACCATGACAAAACCTTTCTGAAGCCAGGTATCTTCTCCTGCTACCGGTTCGACTTCAATGGGAAGGGTAAACAGGTTGTAGTGCATGGGCAGCCGAATGGAATTGAAGCCCCAGGCGGCCATGGAATCCACATCTTGTTTGGTGCAGTAGTTGGCCAGCCAGGCTTCGTAAAAAGCATTCATGGCAACGGTCCCAACGGTTTTTTCGATGGTATTTTTGATTTGGTGCTGCGGACCGGCAAAGCGCGATGTTTCCAGCATGTAGCCTTCCTGCAACATCCAGCCACCAAGGCCCATGCCACGGAGCAGTACTTCGTTTCCTTTGGCATCCACAATTTTTGTGGCCTCGGCTTTTAGAAACCCGTTTTGTGCAAGGCCCGAATAAAATATGAAAATCAAAAGAGAAAGCAGTAGATAGGTTCTTTTTTCCATAGCATGATGCATATTACTTTTTACTGAACTTTGCATGAAAGGTATTCCCGCCTTTTAGGGCTTGCAAAAGATAAGAGCCCGTGGGCAGGTGCTGAATTTGGAGCACAGCAGAACCAAGTTCATGCTCGGGAACAACACGAACGATGGCTCCCTGAAGGTTATAAATTTTGACAGCATCGTATGCTTGGTCCAGCATCAAAAAATCAGTTGCTGGATTCGGCCAGCATTCAAATTCTTGTTTGTTGATCAACGGAGCCGAAGTTCTTTCCGTTCTCATTTCTATGGGGCTGAAAACAAAATAGCCTGTGCCCTTTTTCCCGCTCGATCCGTAATTGAAGTAAATACGAATACTTTTTACTTTTTGAATGTTGAATGATGCAGCATCACCAGTATAAAAAGCATTGGTATATTTTACATAGTGACTGCCTGGATCAATCTGATCAATTCTAAAGGGATTGTTTTTATCAATCTCACCATTCACATCCATTAAGTCAATTCGGATGTTGGAAGGGGCTTGACCTTCTTCCGCTTTTAGATAGAACACCATCTCATTCACCTCACTGAAATCATGCGGAGTGTCGAAGTGATAGGAAATTCCCGGATTTTTGATGGGAGAGCTAATGTCAAAATTAACCCTCACATCGTTGGGCTCCTCACTTTGAATCGAAACGGTATTGTTGAGGGTGCTGTCCACTTTCCACAGAACAGAATCTGATTCAGTATTGATGATTTCAAAGCTTCCTTCAGCGGTAAAAAAATGGATGTTGAGCGGTTCAGCAGCAATGGTATCGCACTCATCGATCAATTCAAGCGCTACTGCCCCTTCAGTTTCCCCCCATTGTACAGTGAGTGTTTCGGTACCCTGTCCGTTGACTATGACAGCGTCCCCGGGGACCTTCCACCCATATTGATAGCCATCATACTTATTCACTGAATAGTTCACTTCCTGTCCGGGAACAATCATTCCGCTTCCTTTAATGACCGGTATTGGCTTGGCTTTGTAGATCCTCACATGTTCAATCTCCATGATGGCTTCCTCCAGATTGGGATCAATGCCTTTGGCGCCTCCCCAGCTTCCGCCAATGGCAATGTTCAGAACCAGGTGAAAACGTTTGTCGAAGGGCCACTCTTTACTGGTTTTGTATTCGTTTTTGAAGGTGAAAAAAGGTTGATTGTCAATCATCACCACAATTTTTTCTTCATCCCATTCCACCGCATAATCATGGAACTCGGTATAAGCAGTAGGCAGCATGGTATTACTCCCTTTTTGAGTTCCCAGGCGATGGTTGTAGGCATCGGTATGAACGGTACCATAAATCCGGTTGGGTTCATAACCAACATGTTCCATGATATCAATCTCACCGCTTTTGGGCCACGAGCCATAGGCATTGTCGGTAGGAAGCATCCAGATAGCCGGCCAAACACCTGTTCCCGAAGGAATTTTTGCCCGAACTTCAATTTTGCCATAACGCCAGTCGCCTTTGTTTTTGGTGACCAGTCGGGCCGAGGTCCATTCGTTATTGCTTTTAATTGCTTTGATAAAGAGCTTTCCGTCGGCGACCCAGGAATTGTCCCGTTTGCTGGTGTAGGTCTGAAGTTCCTGATTTCCCCAACCACCTCCACCGGTATCGAAACCCCATTTATCGGAAGCTGGAGCCCCGGTATAATCAAATTCATCGGTCCAAACCGGATCGTCACAGCTTGTTGTTTGTGAATAGGCGTTAAAAAGAAAAAATATCAATATGACAGTGGTGCTTATTCTGATCATTATTTTGTTTTTTGATACACTCTTACATAATCGATTTCCATGATGGCCGGAAAAATTCCATCGGCAATGCCGTGAATTCCGCCCCAGTCGCCACCCACGGCAACATTCAGCAGTAAATGGAAACGCTTGTTAAAAGGCCACACGTTGGGATCGTCCGATTCCTTTTCAAAAGTGAAGTAGGCCGTTTCATCCACAAAAGCGGTGACCGAAACCGAGTCCCATTCAATGGCATACACATGAAATTGCTCACGGTTATCGGGGATCGAAATTTTATTGTTCCGCTGGGTACCGATGGAATGATAATAACTGCCGGTATGCACCGAAGCCACAATGGTATCGGGATCGTAGCCCACGTTTTCCATGATGTCGATTTCGCCGCTGCGGGGCCATCCGCCATATTCCCAGTCGGTGGAGAGCATCCAGATAGCCGGCCACAAACCGCGTCCATCAGGTAGTTTTGCCCGAACTTCAAACCGGCCATACAGCCAGTCGCCCTTTTCTTTGGTGATGATGCGGGCCGAAGTGTAGTTGAAATCGTTCCAGGGCTCTTCCAGGGCACGAATCTTCAGGGTACCATCCGAAACTTCGGCATTTTCAATCCTGTTGGCCGTGTAGTATTGCAATTCATGATTTCCCCAACCCCAGGCATTGCCAATGGTATCGTAACTCCAGCGGGAGCTGTCGGGTAAACCCTGGTAGTCGAACTCATCGCTCCAAACCAGCTCATAAGCAGGTTCTTTCACTTTGTTGCACGCCACTGCGGTGAATGCAATCAGCAAAATCATCAGGTAATTTTTCATCATTTTTTATTGTTAGGTTATCGAAAGAAAAGTGCCTTCGGGAGCAGTCCTCCAACGAAGGCACTTCATTCGTATTTAGGTTTATTTCTGTTCATTAAGCAGCGTAAACTCGCTTGCTATGCCCGATTCGGAATCTTTGGCTATCCATAGTCTGAATTTTCCGGGTTCAATCACGTAGGCTTCACCATTGTGAAACTCCAGGTCGGATGGTTGAATGGTAAAGGTAACTTCTTTTGATTCACCGGGCTGCAATGCAATTCGTGTGAAGCCTTTCAATTCTTTGATGGGGCGGGTAAGGCTACCCACCAAATCGCGTACGTACAATTGCACAATTTCTTCGGCTGCCACACTACCGATATTGGTGATGGTGCACGAAGCTGTCAAATCACCCTTCATCATTAACTCTGATGAAGATAAGGAAACTTCGCTGTAATCAAAAGTGGTATAGCTTAAGCCATAGCCAAAGGGATAAAGCGGTGTAACGCCATAGTCGATGTGCAGAGAGGTAAATCCCAGCGACAATTGTTTGGAGTTACGCGGAATGTCATCGATATAGGTCATTCGTTCAGGATCGGTTGGTTTCCCAGTATTCTTCCGGTAGTAGTAGAACGGAATTTGTCCTGCACCTTTCACCATGGTTATCGGGAGTTTGGCCGATGGTGAGTAATCGCCAAAAATAAGGTCGGTTAAAGCAGGCCCGGCCATGGTTCCCGGATGCCATGCATACAAAACGGCATCGCTCAGGTCAATTTCGGCACCAATCCCCAAGGGGCGGCCAGCCAATACCACCAGAACGATGGGCTTGCCTGTTTTGGAAAGTTCGCTTAAAAGCTCAGACTGAAGGCCCGGGAGGTCGATGATTCCGCGGCTGTTGGCTTCGCCCGAAAGCCCTGCTTCTTCACCCACCAGGTAAACCACTACGTCGGATTTACGGGCAGCTGCCAGGGCCTGCGTGAAACCGGCACGGCTTTTATCACGGCTGTATTCCAGGCCAAGGGCATAGTTTAAGTTACTGCCCAACACTTCCTGAAAAGCGGTCAGCGGCGTGATTGAATTTTTCTCATCGCCATCGAAAACCCAGGTTCCCATCTGATCGTGCGGGGCGTTGGTCATGGGACCAATGAGCGCTACTTTTTGGGTTTTTTTCAAAGGAAGGGTTTGTGCTTCATTTTTCAGCAGTACCATGCTGTTTCGGGCAACTTTTCGGGCATAATCGAGGTTTTCGTCAGTAAGCGTTACCCTTTCGGCCAGTGTTTCATCAACATAAGGGTTTTCAAACAAACCCATTTTGAACTTGATCCGAAGAATGTTGGCCACCCTTTCGTTGATCAGTTCCTCGGTAATTTTTCCTTCTTCGATCAGCTGTTTGAGGTGATCGTAACACCTGCTGGCCATTTCCATGTCAACGGTAGCTAAAACAGATTTTTCAGCGGCATCTTTGTCGGTTTCGCAGTACCCGTGAACCACCTGTTGCTGGATGGATGCCCAGTCACTCACCACCATCCCATCGTATTTCCACTCATCGCGTAAGATGGTTTTCAGGGTAAAGTAGTTCCCGGATGTTGGCACACCATTCAAATCGTTAAAGGCCGACATAAAGGTTAAACATCCGGCATCGGCGGCAGCTTTGAATGGGCGCAGGTGCACATTGCGCAACAAGGCTTCAGGGATGTAGGTGGTATTGTAATCGCGGCCGGCTTCACTCATCCCGTAACCCACGTAATGCTTGGCACAAGCGGCAATGCGTAACGAATCGGAAGGATTGTTACCCTGATAACCCCTGATCATGGCAACACCCAATTGGGAGGTCAGGTATGGATCTTCACCGCAGGTTTCAGCAACCCGTCCCCAGCGCGGATCCCAGGTAACGTCGATCATGGGTGCAAAGGTCCAGTTGATTCCGGCTGCCTTGGCTTCTTTGGCAGCAATTTCCATGGCACCCTCGGCCATTTCGGTACTCCAGCTGGAAGCCATTCCTAAGGGAATCGGGAAGATGGTTTTAAAACCATGAATCACATCACGACCAATGAGCAAGGGAATGCCCAAGCGGCTCTCCTCCATCGCTATGCGTTGTACTTCGTTGGCATCTATCACGCCCGAAAGGTTCAGGAAAGAACCAATCTGCCCGTTCTTAAGCTGTTCATTCCAGTCTTCGGGTTTCCCGTAATAATTGACCTGCATCATCTGCCCCAGTTTTTCATCGAGGGTCATTTGCGCCAGCAAACTACTTACTTGCTGTTCAACGGGATCTTTTTCCTCTTGCTGTACACAAGCGTTGACCAGCATCAAAAGAAAAAAAATCAGGCTTAATTGGATTGTCAGTTTCATTGTATTCAATTTTATTGGTTGTCTGAATTTATTCAAAGTGAACAGTGATTTGCTGCACCTCATCGCTTCGGGAAAAGATGGCTGCCGACCATTCCTTACCCACTTCATGACCACTGTTTTTAAAGGTCTTATCGCCTTTTAGCTGAAGTAGTACTTCGTTCTGATGGCCTTTCAGATACAGCACCGGGATGTGGCAAAATGAAAATGCCGCAAAGGTGTGCTTTGCTGGTAAAGTAATTTTGAAGTGACGCTCAAAGAATGATTGATTTTCAGCATGAAGCTGAAGGTTGAATTCTGAAGGATCGATCATCTCGGGATGAAAATGGACGCTGCCGCCTTTCACTTCTACACCCAATTCGAACCACCGTGTGAGAATGTCTTCCTTCACTTGTCCGGTCATACCGGGCTGTTGAACGCCCATCATTGATGGTGTATGCGAATAAGGATCGGAAGGGAAAGCACCGTACTCGGCCGGTGATTTATGGCTGCCAATGCCTTCACGTATTTCGTTGTAATGCTTCCGGAGTTGGGCAATAACATGTTCCCCAGTTTTGGTGCTGATTGCATGTTGTATGTTTTCGCTCACTGCCAGCAACAACTTGGAAACCATGTGCCAATAAATACAGCCCAGCCCTTCGTATTTATAAAAAGTACCCGATCGACCCGTGAATGATTGGTGATCGAACAATTTTTCGTACAAATCGAGTAGGTATTTTTTTTCATTTTCAAGATCGGGCATTTCAACTTTCAACTGATTGAGCTGGTCAGCCAATGTTTTGCTATTGTTGAATTTTCCGTTGAAATGGAAAACCCCTTCCAGATCCTGTTTGACGATATCGGTATTCCCACTTTCCAACAAGTGTTTTAACAAGGCCGAAACATTCACCTCTTCGGCGGTAAGGTTATTGATTTGCAGCAACGAGGGTAATTGCTTGTTGGGATAAAGTGTGTACGAACGCTGATCGGGTCGGTACAATTGGCTGTTTCGCAAATTGTTCAATAACTCCAGTGCTTCCGACGGGCTTAGGGTACCGGAACTTAAAAGGGCCACTTGTCCTTCGAGCATTTCGGTTAAGTGACGCACCCCAACTTTATCGGGTTTGATCAGCAAGAGATTATAGGCATGGTACAAGCCATCGGAACGACGGTTGTGCTCTATGGAATGATGGATGTATTGCTTGACTGTTTTCAGAAAACCTGATAGTGTTGGCAGCTCAAGAATGCCAGTGGTTTCTTGCAGTCCGGCATAAACTTTTGCCCTGAATTGGCTACCGGCTTCTCCCAGGCCATCCATGATTGTTTTGCGTGTTTCGTCGGATAATGCTGCATGCAGGGCAGACTGGTTATCCATGAGGGCCCTGTTGATGTTGTTGAAGAGTTCCAGTACTTCGGTGCTGATTTCAACTTCATTGAAATCGGTATCCCCCAACAGTTTTTCGAGGAAGGAAACGTAACGGCGCAGGTAATAAAGGGTGACCATTGATGCGCCAATCCCAACCAGGGCATTGTTGGCATCGTTCCACTCCGGGCGCTGGGTGTTCATCCAGATTCCTGCACCAGGGACAAAATTGCTTAGTTTCGAGAGCAAAGGAACCAGGAGCTTTTCAGCCAGGTTTACCTGAAGCGTTCCCTTCGCTGTTTGAATCAGTTTACCGTCGGCTCCCAGTTCTTTCTCGAGTTGAAGGCAGCGCAGGTGTTTGGCCTCGTTGAAAGAAATTGAATCGTAGGGGTTTTTCAGTAATTGCTGATAGGGTTTGTGTTGGTAGGGTACGTTGGCATATGCAAACAGTTTTTGCTTGAACCATTTCACCAACTGTCCGGGGAAAAATTTCTCCGACCATTCGAGGAGTTTTTCCAGGTAAATAATCTGGTGATCGCCCCAGTAACCAATGTTCGACCAGGGATCATCGGGGTCGAGTACTTCCCACTCGATGCCATCTCGGGTAATTTTGTAAGCGTTGTACCCGTCAATGGTAGAGGCATTCAGGAATTTTGCAATCATACCCGGTAAAAACCCGGGGTACGAGATGGCCAAAGCTTCCCAGTTCTGAAAAATATCGCGCCAGTTGCCCTGGTAGTTTAACGAAGGTGAGCCATCGCTGTTCTTCAACTGAATGTTGAACAAATTCCATGGGCGGCTGGGGTCTCCATGGCGGCGGCTAAACATGAGCGGCAAATATTCTAGTCCCAATCTAATCAAATCGGGTTTGCCTTGCTGATTAAGCCGATCAATCAGTTTATAATAGGGTATTTCTTTTTCGAGACTATTGAGCCACGCTTCATTTTGCGCGTAAATTGATTTATTGAACTGCCCGATGTGCCGAATAAAATCATTGGTTTGCACCAGGTAATCGTTGAGCGGTACCCCGCCCCGCATGCTATTGAACAAGATGTTGGCAAAGTGGCGTTTTGTATTGAGTGTATCGGCAGTCAGTTGCAAGCCATCGGCTTTGGCCACTATGCCAATCAGTTTCTGGGTTCCGTCCTCAATATCCTCCTCCAGCTTTGCTGAGCAGTTGTGCTGCTTCATAAAATGCAGTGTAGCCTTTATTTGAGCACTATCCTGGTTGACTTCGGCTACGAGGTACCAGGTTTTAACAACGTTGGCTTCGAGTTTAAAGGTAGAATTGATGAGATAGGCACCCTTGGTTCCAAGGTTTTCCATTTCGTTTTCCACCTCAACACCGCTGCAAAAACCATCGAGCTGCTTGTTGCTTAATAAAAGTGTTGTGTTTTCGAGACCAACACTCCAAACGGTATTGGCTTTTAATGCCTCACTGGGTTCAGCACGGTCAACAGGTATGGAACTAAGGCGATAAATGGCTAAATTTCCAATTCGTTCTGTTTTCTTGTATGCATCAACCAAAGTACTAAGCATACCTTGCATAGTTCGATTAATGCCATAAGGTAAAATATTTTGAATTCCATCGACAATGTTTATTTCAACAGCATTGTGGTTTTGATTGGAAAGGGAGCTTTTCCTGACCCACCCGAACCTTTCGCTGTTCATCCAACTATAACTGAAGGTCAATTGTAAATCGAAATTGACTTCTTCAAAAATGATTTTGTTTCCAGTACCATTTTTGTATATCCGCTTCAGGGTTTGGTAGATCCCTTTGTAACGGTTTGAGAACGGTTCCCACAAACTGGTTTTCCCGTTGATGGTAACCATGATGATAGTTTTACTACCGGTGACTCCGGCGTAATCGTGTATTTTGTCATCGGTGTAATAGGGGAAAAGCGCAAGTTCAGGATTGGTACGGCCCGCGGTAAGACTTCCGTTGCTAGACAAATACATCCAGTGGTCGGAATGACTCACAATGGACAGGAAGAAAGGAGGCATTTCAT
Organism: Prolixibacteraceae bacterium; assembly: GCA_016938055.1. Taxonomy (GTDB): domain Bacteria; phylum Bacteroidota; class Bacteroidia; order Bacteroidales; family Prolixibacteraceae; genus Roseimarinus. The sequence goes on along the minus strand of JAFGVJ010000190.1, from coordinate 14,365 downwards.
CGAAATGGCTAATGACATAAAAAGCCTCACCTTCCCGATCGATCCATTTTCCCTGAACCGGTTTATCACTTTGAAGTATCCGTGTATTTCCAATGTGAATTTCCTTCTTCATTCTTTATCATTTTTCAAGCACCAGCAATGTGTGCTTCATCAAAAAAAGTATATTTTCTCCACCATGTTACCGCCTGGCCGGGTTCTATGCTTAGCTCATTAAAAAGTTCGGGACTCAAAACATGCCGGGTCCCCCACAGGTTAACAAGGCCTGCCTCGAAACTGACTTCTTCTTTCAGCCCGGCACCTTCGGCCAGGTTGGTGAGCTTCCACCATTGACCTTTTGCAAGGCTCCCATTCAGGCGACGAATAAAAAAATCCTTATCGGGGGATTTTGTCCAGGTTAGTTGATGGCCATTGAAATTCAGGAGCGTGTCAATGTTGTGATTGGCTTCAAATTGATCCGGTTTCAGTTCAAAGTTGAATTCTAACAAATAGTTGCCATTAACATGGCTGTTGTCGACGGCAATAAAATTGTGAGCATATTCGCTCGTTTTCAATACCGATGAGCCTTTGTTTTCCAAACGGTATTCAATCAGCAAGTGATTTTGGTTGATGGATAATTTTTTCTGATAATCAGTTATTTCTGTGTCAGAATGTTCATGCTCCGACTGAAAGATCAAACTGTTTTCATCCTGCTGTTGGATGAAAAATTGCCGGGGAAGCATCTCGTAGTTGTTAAAAAAATTGTAGGGACCATCATCCTCTTTCAGCAATTGACCGACACCTAATTTTGCAAAATACTTCCCGGCTGGTGTTTCGTGGTAAGCTTGTGGCTGGTCAATGTCGAACTCATTCAACAAGCCAAATCCGTAATAAGGTGATAGCTCGGGCTTTTCGGAGGTGCAAAAGGTATGTTTCCCGTTTAACGTTACCTGAAGAATATTCCCCGAATGATCGAACCGCGAGCCACGATACCATTCCATCGGGCAGCCAATGACCACATTAAGGTGAGTATTCTTCAGGTATACGGGCATGAGTTTAATTTTTTACCAGAAATGGAAAATTAGCAGTAGCTGAATGTTCGTGACCGTCGTTTACATAAACGAAAAGGCGGTAGGCTCCACCATTGGCTGGTGCAGTAATGATCATTTCAGCTTCGCCCATTTCGTTCAGCAAAGTTTCGGGACGGGATTCAAAGTCGCCACCATCACCCAAATCGGTGCTTTCGTGCATAATCTCCCAACGATAGGTCAGCGCTTCGCCCTCGTAATCGCGTGCTGCGGCAAAAGCAGTAAAGGTTTCGCCAGGTTTCACAGTAACGTTGTCGTAAATTTTAAGGCCATTGATACGCAATGAGTCCAGGGTTGGGCAACGGTTTTCGGGCCATTTGCCGTTCCATATCTTGTACATGGCATCGACGGTTTCGGTGGTGTGGCCATTTTCAAGGATCATGCCGTACCAGGTAGGGGTACGTTCCTGTTTCTGTCCCCAGAGGAAAGCATAGGATCCCATGCAGCGCTTTTCATCGGCTTTGATGGCCACTTCGTAGCGGTGCAAAAAGGCATTTTGTTTTTCCTGGCTGGTTTGTTCCACAGGCGCTCCCCATTCAGTTGGCGGTACTTCCCAGTGTCCGGTTGCTCCCCATTCGGTGACGATATAGGGTCCGTTGTATCCAGCATCGGCTAATCGGGTTTGCAGGTTTTCGATGTCGGCATACATTTGTACGCAAATAAAGTCGAGATCCCTGCAGTTTTCGGCAAAATAATCGACCTCACGTTTGCCAATACCGGCCAGCATGGTGGTTGCCGGGTGGTTCGGGTCTATCTCGTGAATCATCTTTGCTATGTCGATCACGGCATCCCACACTTTCATGTTGGAAGCACGCAGGTTCAGTTCGTTGCCAATCCCCCAGGCCAGCAAGGCAGGGTGGTCCTTGTATTTCATCACCTCACCCTTTACGTATTCCAATTGTTTCTGAACATCTTCGGGATTGTTGTAGTCGAAGCCATGACGTTCGCGCTGAATGTCGAGGCCCATCATTACCATCAGCCCGTTTTCATAAGCCTGGTCAAGGATTTCTTTCCCGGTATTTTTGCCGTTATCGGTACGCCAGGTACGGAAGGAGTTTGCACCATGTTTTGCCAGGGAGGCTATATCGCCAAATTCACAGCCTGCACCATGGATGTAAAATTCTTTGCCATCGACGTGCAAGCGGTATTGACCATCGGTATTGATGACTTCTACCTTTTTAGGGCCGGCTTCTTCGGCCGTTTTTGGTTTTTTCGATTGACATGACGCAAAAAGCACGACCATGATAAGCGGAAAATATAAGGTTCTCATTTGTTTATTTTTTATCAGATTTCACTAAAATGGTTTCCAACTCTTCGAGCGACTTCCCCTTTGTTTCGGGGAGGAATACCAACACAAAAACGAGTCCCAACAGGCCAAAAATGCCATAAATGAGGAAGGTTCCTGCATTCCCCAAATTTTCGAGTTCCCATGGGAATACCAGTTGTACCGAAAAGCTGACGGCTGAATTGATAAAGCCGATGAACGAAATGGCAATTCCGCGTATGGTATTGGGAAACAATTCGGAAAACAACACCCACATTACAGGGCCTACCGAAATGGCAAACGAAGCAACAAAGCCAATGATCCCAATCAGCACCAGCCATGAGTTGATGTGGATGGACTGACTGACAATGTCGGCAGCATGAGTTTTGGCCTGTTCTGACCCCATCAGGCTATGGAGAGCTTCTTTAATGGCGATGTCGCTGTTAAAAGTGATGTTCTGCAACGAGCTCCAGTCCACTGAAGGAAGTGTTTGCATGAGATTCGCAATGGCTTCATTGCTGAGGGTATAAGTTGCTGATGCAAAAGAGTAGGCCAGGATCGACATGGAAATCAGGATTCCGGAGAAGCCAACTACCAACAAAAATTTTCGGCCCAACTTATCGATGAGCCACATGGCCAAAATGGTAAAAACCAAGTTGGTTAAGCCTACCAAAATGGCTTGCGAAAAAGAAGCGTCAACCCCAATCCCGGTTTGTTCAAAAATCATGGGTGCATAAAAGAAAACCGCGTTAATCCCGGTAATCTGTTGCAATATGGCAATGACCACCCCTATGAGCAACACCAGCTTAAGGGCGGGTTTAAAAAGGTCGGACAAACGGGCTTTCGCTTTGTCAACATTCGCTGCCAGGTTGGTTTTAATGGCTTCGAGTACCTCATGGGCATTTTGCGAGCCACTGGCCTGGGTCAATATTTTTAAGGCTTGTTCATCGTGACCGTTCATGGCCAGCCAACGTGGACTTGGAGGAACAAAGAACAGGAAAATGAAGTACAGAATTGCCGGCAATGTTTCCAGCCCCAACATCCAACGCCAGGCATATTGATCAATTCCCAGCGAGGCGGCAAATGTGCTTCCACCCTGAGCAAGTTGCAAAATCAGGTAGTTGGTAAAAAAGGCCACCGAAATCCCTAAAACAATGTTCAGCTGGTTGAAAGAAACCATACGCCCCCTGATTTTTGCCGGTGATATTTCAGCAATGTACATGGGAGCAATAATCAGTGAAGCACCAACGCCCAGACCGCCAATCATGCGGGCTACAACCAACAAGGCAAAGGTGGGAGCAATGGCCGAAAGAATGGCTGAAATAGCGTACAAGATGGCTGCATATTTCAGGATCAATTTACGACCAAATTTGTCGCTCAAGGGACCTGCAACCATCATGGCCAGTGTTGATGTTAAGGTCAAGCAGCTCACTGCCCAGCCCAACTGGATTTTTGTCAGATTAAACTCAGGTTCAATAAATTTGATGACTCCTGAAATCACCGAAGCATCGAAACCCATCAGGAATCCACCCAGGGCCACGATCAACGATACTTTTACCACAAAACCTTTTTTACCTTCCATAGCATTTCTAATTGTAAGCGTCAATATATTAGATTATTAGATCGGTTGTAAAATAAAACAATTTCCAATTCTTTCAATGAAAAAATCAGGGTTTATCCTGTTTGAACCAAAAGAAAATAAAAAAAGAATTTGAAAATAAAGACACTCCCCCCTCAGAAAGGTGAGGAGTGTCTTTCGTATGTATTCTTCAACGCTTATCTGATCTTAATAACCAGGATTTTGAACCAGGGAAGTTTTACCAACTTCGGCCTGAGGCAGTGGCCATACTTCGTGAACACCAGCAGTAAATCCACGGCTGCCCAGAACGGCTGGTCCGTCGCCCCAGCGAACGAGGTCCCAGTAACGATGACCTTCCATCCCGAATTCCATCCGGCGCTCTTTCTTGATCCTTTCAAGTAAAGCAGCACCCGACAAGCCCGACAAGGCAGGTAATTTTGCACGTTCCCTCACTTCGTTGACTGCATCCAGGGCTTTGCCATCGTCGGCAGGGCTCTTGCGATTCAATGCTTCGGCATACATCAGTAATACATCGGCATAACGGATCATGCGTTCGTTGTTTTCGTAGGTAGCTTCCATGGGGGACTGTCCGGGATCGTTATAACCAATGTACGGAGCCCGTTTTTTCTGATACCATCCGGTCCAGCCTTCTTTCTCTTTGGCATCGGGGAAACCGTTGTTATTCGCATCGTCGGCAGGAGCAACTACCAACACTTCCTTGAACAGTTCAGGTCCGTAACCGGTACCGTATTTACGAACGGCATCGCCTTCGGCATCGAAAAGGTCAATGAGACTGGAATCGATCATGTCGAAGCCCCAACCAGCATTGTAAATTCCGGTAATGGCTGTTTCGCGCGGACCGGCCAATTGCACTTCGATGTTTCCTTCCGATTCGCGGCCATTGCCCCAGAAATCACCATGGATGTATGACATGTAAGGGATTTCGAAAACCGATTCAATCCCAAATTCTTCACTTTTCATGAAGATGCTGTCGTATTCAGCAGTCAGGGCATATTCGCCCGATGTGATGACCGTTCCGAGAACTGTTGCTGCTTCGGCAAATTTTTCCTGGAAGAGGTAAACTTTTCCCAGCAGTGCCTGAGCGGCTCCTTTGCTGGCACGAGTAATGTCGGCCCTTGATTGTTGCGACTTGTTTGGTAATACTTCAATGGCATCCAACAGGTCTTGTTCAATTTGAGCATAAATGACCGATTTCTCGGTATTGGAAATGTTGTATTCCGATGGAGCCAGGTTGGTAGTGTAGAAGGCTACATCGCCAAATGCTTTCACCAGTTCAAAATAGAAATATGCGCGCAGGAACTTTGCTTCAGCCTTGTATTGTTTGACAGCATTGGTTTCCAAATCAATTTCGTTGATAACGATGTTGGCACGATAAATACCATAATAATTCCTTCTCCAGTATTGCAGAATGGCCGGGTTCTCGGCAGTCACTTCGTACTGATAAAAGTCCCAGTATTCCGGACGGTCGGAAAAACCTCCGCCCACGGGAACGCCATCGTCACTGGCAAGGTTCGCCAGCATGTAGTAAGAACTCCAGCCTGAATAATATTTCACCTGCAAGAAATCGTAAGCGCCACATAGCACTTCAAACACTTTCTCATCGGTATCGAGCAATTCGCTGGAGAAAGGAACAGCACCGGTCAATTCCAGTTCCAGCCAGTCTTTATCGCAGCTGATAGAAACAGTCAGCAGCGTAAAGATGATGATGATCTGATAGATTATTTTTTTCATTCTTCTTCAAATTAAAAGTTAACATTAATACCACCCAATACCGTACGTGGTTTTGGATAAACTGCACGGTCGATGCCAGCCCACTGCTGACCACGGTAACCCCAGTAATCGCCACCAATTTCGGGTTCCATACCACTGTAATTGGTGAATGTATAAAGGTTATCTACAGCGACATAGACGCGAACTGCACCGATGCCAACCTTCGAAGTTATTGTTTTAGGTAAGGTATAACCCAGCGTAACGTTGCTGATCCGGAGGAAGGATCCATCCTGTAAGAGGAAGTCATTCACCCGTGAGAAATTCTGGTTGCGGTCGCGGACCGAAGGACGTGGCATGCCGCCATTTTCTTCTTCCGAAATCCATGCATTGTTAATGTAAAAATCAGGCTTGTTGGTGTTCGACAAGTCGTTGCGGACCGAAACAGCCAGTAAAGTTTTATTGCCATATTGTCCATAGGAAGAAAGGTTGAAATCGAAACCTTTGTATTCCATGGAGATGCTTAAACCACCAATAATTTTGGGATAAGGAGAACCCAGGTAGGTTTTGTCGAGATCGGTGATGAAGCCATCGGGCTGGTCAAGGCTATCGCCACCACCGGCTATGTCCATGTACCTTACATCTCCAATATTGGCATTCAACTGTATAGGTTTGCCATTCTGGTTGATGTGGGCATCCAATTCCTCTTGCGAAGTGAATAAACCATCGGTTTTGTATCCATAGAAATACCAGGGCTCGTAACCCACTTCAAAACGCTTCGAATCGCCAAAGGTACCAACGTTACCACCGGTAATGTAACTGATGCTTTCGGTAATCTGGTCAACCTTACTCTTGTTATGCGAAGCAGTGAGTTTCACATGAATCTTCAGATCGCCAATGCTTTCATGGAAACCCAATTCCATTTCCACCCCTTTGTTCACAATGGTTCCGGCATTCACGGTTGGCGGGTCGTTTCCGGCCAGCGCAGGCACTGAACCTTCAAACAGGAAGTCGGACGATTTTTTCACGTAGTAATCGGCTGCAAGGGTCAATTTATTTTCGAAGAAACCCATGTCGAGACCAAAGTCGCTTTGGCTGGTTTTTTCCCACTGATATTCAGGGTTCACCAAACGGGTTGGTTCTACAATGGGCAACAACTGATCGTTTCCATCAATGTAGAAATAAGAACCCGATGAGCTGGTGGGCAGGTAACGCCAATCCCAGCCCAAACTGGTAGCAATCCCGTTTTTACCCCAGCTATAGCGAACTTTCATGAAGTTAATAGCAGCTACATCAAAAAAGTCTTCCCTTGAAATGACCCAACCGGCTGAAACCGATGGGAACATCCCGAATTTGTTGGCGGGGCCAAATTTGGAGTTTCCGTCGCGACGGAAGTTGGAAGTGAGCATGTATTTGTCCTGGTACGACCAGCTGATCCGGCCAAACTGGGAAGCCATGCGTTCCCATCCGCCCAAACCACCCCACGAGGTGTTGTTCAGGGTATCGATGTAAAGGCCGTAATCGATCCAGCCGTAATTGGCCGATTCTTTCACGAGGTCTTCACCACGTCCGCCCAGGTATTCATGACTGTATTCCTTGGCCGAAGTACCGGCGACTGCACTAACAGTATGATCGCCAAACTGACGGTTGTAAGTAAAATAGCCTTCCCATTGCCAGGTAAAGTACATGTTGATTTGTTGGGTGGCACTGCTGCGTACACCCGGAGCATTCATGCTGTTGGTATACTGACGGCCACTCCAGTTACGGTTGTATTGGTGAGAGAGGTCAATGTCGAAATTTGAACGGAATTTCAGCCCTTTGAACAAATCAATTTCGGCATAGGCACCACCCAATATTTTGTTGATCACATCCTGATCGTTGTCGTTGTACAACTGGTGAACAGGGTTTTGAGTTTCGTTCAATACTTTTTGTGAAATCCCGAAATAGCCGTTGCCATCGTTCAGGGTAGGGTTCAGGTACCATTTATCACCCCAGGCAGCTTCCATGTTAGCGCGGTCAAGGTCACTATATCCGCTGATATCGCTGTAATAAACTGGTGTGGTGGGGTCAAGGACCACGGCATTGTTGGTGACTGATCCAAACACGTCGTTTTGCCTGATTCCTTTTTTACGGCTGTGGGTGTAGGAGAAACGGGCTCCTACGGTAAGCCAGTCGGTTGTCTTGCTGTCGAGGTTCAATTTGGTCGCATAACGGGTAAAATTACTTTTATCGCCGCCACCAATGATTCCATCCTGGTTGGTGTAGGATACCGAAAAATAATATTTCGCTTTTTCATCACCACCATCGATGCTGACTTTGTGTTTTTGGGTAGGTGCACTGGTAAAGATCTCACCCAGCCAATCGGTATCAACGTCAGTATCGGGGTAGATGGCCATGGCATCATCGATGGTTTTCTTCGGGTTATCGTTCAGGTAGGCCGTGCGGTAATACTTGAGGTATTCAGGAGTGTTCATCACACGGAAACCGGGAATCACACTTTGCACTCCATAGGATGAACTGAAAGAAACATTGGTTTTGCCACCTTTTCCCATTTTGGTAGTGATCAGTACAACACCGTTGCCACCTTCTGTTCCGTAGATGGCGGCCGAAGCGGCATCTTTCAGAATTTCGATGGACTCAATATCTTCCGGATCGAGCCAGTCGATACCATCGGTACGCATCCCGTCGATCACATAAATTGGTCTGACGGAGTTGTCAGAACCCACCCCGCGGATGATGATGTTTTGTTCGGCTCCCGGAGCTCCGGAGCTTTGCTGAATCAGTACCCCCGAAGTTTTTCCCTGCAGGGCACTTTCAACACGGGTCGAACGGGCTTGCATGATATCGTCGGCACCAATTTTGGCAATCGAACCGGTTACCAAACTTTTCTTGGTTACGCCATAACCAACAACCACTACTTCGTCGACACCCAATACATCGGTTTCAAGTGTTACATTGATTACACTTTGACCGTTCAGGGGAATTTCCTGTGTCCGCATTCCAACAAAAGCAAATACCAGCGTGGCATTGTCGTTGTTGAGCCTTAGGGTATAATCTCCATCAATATCGGTGATGGTCCCTGTGGTGGTTCCTTTTACAGAAATGCTAACACCCGGCAGGGTACTGCCATCTTCAGCAGCGGTCACCTTACCGGTTACAGTGTACTGTTGGGCATATGTGATCCCCCACAGTACCATCAACAGTAATAAAAGCAATCCTTTTTTCATTCGATTTTAGTTTAATTTATGACTGATTGGCCTTGGCCTTTCAATCGGTTTAGTAATAGTACTCTTGATAAGTTGATCAGTTGATGGCCTCTGTTGTGTTTTAACAGAACATTCAACTGGTTTTGAAAACTGCAGAACAGCATTCAATCAACGAAGGAAAGGGAAAGGGGATTCAAAGTCAAATTAAACTGCCCTACAAAAACACAGCAATTCACTTTCTTTAACACTACAAAAATACATCAGATATTTTTCATCCATTTGATTAAATGGATTTTAAAAAATAATCAAATACGGCAAATACAAAAAATAATATTTCTCAATTAAGAAAGGAATCTCACTCCGAGAGTGGCAGTGGTTTTAAACCGACAGGATGTAATCAATCAGGTTTTGCGAACGGTCGAGGTCAAATTTCCGACGTAAGCGGTAGCGGCTAATTTCAACGCCCCGCGTGGTAATGTTCATCAGGGTGGCAATTTCTTTGCTTGAAATGTTCATCCGTAAATAAGCTGTCAGCTTAAGCTCTTTGGGGGTAATGTTGGGATGCAAGGACTTGATACGCTTGAGAAAATCCTCGTGAACCTGTTCAAAATTGGTTTCAAAAACCGACCATGACTCGTCGTTGCTGGTTTCCTTGTCAATTTTTCGAATGATCATGCCAATGCGGCTTTTCACCAGTTCTTCCTTCAATTCTGACTGGATTTTTTTAAGCTCAACCTTGATCTTATTCAGCTCCTTGTTTTTCTGTACCAGGTTCATGGCCGAATTGGCAAGCTCCTTATCCTTATGAATCATTTCGGCACGGAGTTTTTCATTGCGCAGGCGAATAATTTCCCTTTCAGCCTCAAGGGCATCAGTTCTGAGCTGTTCTTCTTTCTCTTTAAAAGTTTTCTTTTGAATGGCCAATTCTTTCAAGCGGGTTCGTTCCACCCTTTTCAGAAACAAATAAATCCAGAACCATATGAAGAAAATAGCGCCGATAAAATACACAATGATGGCCTGAATGGATTTGTACCAGGGAGGCAAAACCTCAAAACTGAATGGAGCAGGTGAGGCCATTACCCCGTACTTGTTTTTGGAACGTATGCGAAAAACAAATTCTCCTTCGGGAAGATTGGTATATTCTTTGGTGGATTCATGCTGCCATTCGGACCAATAGTTATCAAATCCTTCCAGAAAATAGGAGAACTGGGTTTCGTTATTTCCCTCAAAAAACAAACCTGAAAAGGTAAAACGCAAGGAATTGTCGCGGTAGGTAATTTGAGGAATGCTTGTTTGCCTGGCCGAATCGTTTTGAAACCAAACCCCGTTGTACAATACTTCACCCGTTCCAAGCAGCGAAACAGTGTTGATCACCGCGTTGAAACCCCTGCGATAATCAATGATCATTTTGGGATTGTAATGCGCAAAACCATTTTCGAGTGCTATCAGCACATTTTCATCGTCGATTACATTAAAGTTGAAAAAGCTGCCGATGAATTTTCCTTTCAGCTTACTAAAGGGAAACGATACGTTGGAATAGGTCCCATCTTCGAGATAACGCAAAACACCGCCTTCGTTATTGGTACATACATACCAGATATTTCCGCGCTGATCTTCCTGAATATAGTTTACAGGCTTTTGGTGAAACAGGTTGTTGTAGTAGGCCGATTTAAAAAATTGATTGTTCATGGGATTGAACTGATAAACTCCGTCGGAAGTAGTGAGCAATACGTCGCCGTTTCGCATCAACTTGATTTTGTTCATGTAAGCAGTTGGTAAACCATCATCCATGGTATAGCGCTTCACCAATTTAACACTGTCGAGCTGGTTGTTGAGCCTGTATTGGGCCACCCCGTTGAAGGCATGGCTTACCCAAATGACTCCATCATCCATACAGGCCATTTCCTGACAGGAATAGTTGATTCCACGAATGTTGCGCAAGTGCACCAGCCGCTGATTCACCATTTGACTCAATTCAATACCATTGTAAGTACCTTCGAGGTAATAATTTTTACGGCCCGGGATTTCATGAAGGGCCCATCCGCCGGGGATGTCGTTCATTTGAATGCCGGTTTGACCATTCACCAAAAAAATTCCGTTGTTATGTCCGCAATACAACTGACCATCAATAAGCTGCAGGCTCCACACCTGTCCCGAAGTATTGGTGACCATGTCGAAATCTCCGGCATCGAGGTTGGGTTTTTTAAATTCATCGAGTGAGCAATAGAAAAGTCCCTGGTTGGTTCCCAAATACAATTTTCCTTCATGGGTAAGGGAAGTATACCCTGTTCCAAAACGGTAAAAATCCTGTAACAGGGTGATGGGCGAATTCAATTCCACATAATCAATCCCGTTGTCGAGCCCCAGCCACAAATTCCCGTCCAAATCGAGGCTCATGCTCAGAATGGTATTGTTTTGAAGCCCCTTTTCACGGTTGATCAATTGCTTCAGGTTTCCCTGCCGGTCACAAATGATCAATCCATTCTGAATGGTTCCAAAGGCGTAATGTTCATCATCGATCACCAGGCTTGAATAAATCTGATGTTCCTTTAACAAATTGTTTACAGGTGTATTCCAGGGTTTTAGCTTCATGCCATCGTAATGGAAAAGACCATCTTTGGCAGTACCAATCAGCAGGTCATCGTCGCTCAAGGGTAACATGGTCCAAACCTCAAGATGGCGAAAGAAATCACCCCCCGGGATTTTCTTCAGAAAACCATTCCGGAATTCCATCAAACCGTTTTCACGATCGAAAACATAAAATACACCATTCACATAATACGAGAAGTGAAAACTGCTGCGCGGAGGAATTACTTCAATGCTGCCTTCGTTGTAAATATACAAGCCTTCAAAAGCTTGAAAGATGATGCCCCAGGGACCTTCAAAAATCCTCCAGATATCGCCAAATTCATTGAACTCTTTGGGAATTAGCGACTTTAGCGACACATACATGGTGGCGCCCAAAGAGTCATTGGTAAAATAGCCCAACTCGTTGAAAGCACCGGCATACAATACGCCGGCTTTCTCGGAATAAAGCAGTGACCTGACATTCGACCCGTTGGGAACAAGAAAATTTCGCCAAAATTGTCCGTCGTAACGCAACAGACCATGATTGTTGCCAAAATACAAAACCCCGTTATTGCCTTGTGCGATGGACCAGTTCTGAGTCCCGGCATTGTAAAACGAGCGCTCAAAATTCTGAATCACCGGCACCCCTATTTCTTTAACAACAGCCATGCTCTCTATCTGAAGAAACAGACATAAGAGCAGCTTAGGGATCAGAAATTTCAAACGGGTACTGCTTAGCATACATCAAATTTTGCATGAAATTGTTGAATGAAACAGCCATACTGATGTAGTGCCTGTTTCGCTTTTGGCTAAAAATAATCATTTCATCCGAGAGATGAAACTATACAAGCTGCAAAACTGTATTTCATTTTGATTAGCAAGGCTTTCAAGAATAGTTGCTGAAAACAAGGGGAGTCAGATTCAGCTTACGTTTCCTGTAATCCTTTGGTGCTAAGCAATCCACAGGCGGCATAAATATCCTGTCCCCGTGATGCCCTGATGGTGGTGAGAATGCCTTTGTTATTCAGTTCGTCTTTGAATTCCTGCAATCGTTCCTCGTTGGTCGGTTGCAAAGGAGTTCCGGGAATGGGATGGAAACGGATTAAATTGATGTGGCTTCGAATCCCCTTCAAGAGACGGACCATTTCCTTCACATGTTCAGATGTATCGTTCAATCCACCAAAAACGATGTATTCAAAGGAGAGTTTTCGCTGCTTATCGAAATCAAAGGAGCGGATCTCGTCCACCACCTTTTGCAGCGGATAGGCCATCTGAACCGGCATCAATTGTTGGCGTTCCAGATCAAAGGGTGTATGAACGCTGATGGCCAGGTTGCAATCGCTTTCAGTCAGGAAACGTTTCAAGGCAGGAACAATCCCGATGGATGACACGGTTATCCTGCGCGGACTCATGGCGTAGCCCCATTCAGCGGTCAATATTTCGGTACTTTTCAGCACTTCATCGAGGTTGTCGAAGGGCTCACCCATGCCCATGTACACAATGTTGGTGACCGAGCCATATTCTTCGATCATGCGAATCTGGTTCACAATCTCACCGGCTGTTAACTGACCGTTAAATCCCTGTTTCCCGGTCATGCAGAACAAACAACCCATTTTGCAGCCTACCTGCGACGAAACACAAACGGTTTTACGTTCCCGTTCGGGAATCATGGCTGTTTCGATGTATTTGTTGTGGGCGGTGGGAAAAAGATATTTTCGGGTACCATCGGAACTTTCCTGCACTTTGATGGGGGCGACCAAACCAAGCTCATACTTTTCAGAAAGCAGTTCGCGTGCTTTCTTCGAGAGGTTGGTCATTTCTTCAATCGAGGTGATTTCCTTTTTGTAGAGCCAGTCAGTGATTTGTTTGGCCGTGAATTTGGGCAAGCCCAGTTCCAAAACCAACGCAGTAAGTTCATCGAGCGTTTTACCAAACAATGGAAGTTTGTTGCCCCGATAGCTATCGCGGGCTGTATGCTGAATACTTGATACTGGTTGCTCGATATTGGTTGCTCGATGTTCGATGTCGGACAAATTCTTTATTCCTTGTTCCTTATTGCTTATTTCTTGTTTCACAATTCTTCGTGATCATGTAAAAGTTATTAGCGTTTTAGTATCGGCTATTAACCATTGGCCTTCAACCATCAACTCTAAAAAAAGATTTCAGAGACGATGTTGCCATATGGAATCCCTCGTGAAATGAGCAAATCCCTGACTTCAACTACCATTAACGCTCTGCCGCAAAGGTAATACTTATTGTGGGTTGGCAATTGCTCCTGGTTTTCAAGATAGGAAGTGACGCGGCCGAAATAATCGCCAATGCCATCGTCTCCGCTTTGGCAACGAAGGTAATTTTCTTTGAATGCTTGTTTGAATTCCCTTTCAAAAAAGAAATGTGAACCATAACGGGAGCCGTGTAAAAGCCTTTCGGCCTTAAAGCCCGAACGCATCATGGCGTAAAAGGGGGCAATACCTGTGCCTGTGGCTATCCACCACATGGGAGTTGCGGCATCGGGCATAAAACTACCGTAGGGTTTAGAAACGTAAAATGAGTCGCCTGGTTTTAGTTTTGCTAATTGCGGGGTGAGCAGGCCATCTTCTTTCAAATCGAAAAGAATTTGGAGGTAGGGATCCTGCTCTCCGCTGCAAACGCTGTAAATACGAGGGTCGTGGCTTTGATCAACAGCAACGGCCACCACATGTCCGGCTTTTAAGTTGAACTGTTTTTCGAAGCGAAGCAGAAATTTTTCTTCGGCAACTTCGTCATTGGCCAACACTTTATTGTTGAAGAGGTATTGATCACCCCGGATGTATTCTGCTGGTTTGGGCATTTATTTTTTATCGATTTCGTTTTGGATGAGTTTCTCAATTTCGAGGAGTTTTTCCATGGAAACGGAATGAAGCGAGCGCGTGAGATCCATCACTTTATCAACACGGTAGAGTGGTGCAAGCGGATG
>JAFGVJ010000189.1 GCA_016938055.1 Prolixibacteraceae bacterium | reverse complement strand
GACTGAAGACTGCGACTAAAAAATCTTCTCCTTCAACTGCTTACGATATTCAAGTTCGAAATTAGGGGTAAACACTCCTTTGCCCAGGTTTTGCTCAATTTGTTTTTGGGTCCAGAATTTGCCTTCCTTCACCTCGTCGGAGTGTAACTTGATTTTTTTAAAATCGTAACTAATAAAAGAATACACCAGCTCCCTTTCAACTTCACTTTCAAACACATAATTCCCAATCGGGCGGGCTGAAAACTCCTGCATACCAATTTCTTCCCAGGCTTCACGCTGCAGGGCAGTTTGAATGTCTTCGCCATAAGCGATGTGACCGCCAACAGCAGTATCCCATTTGCCGGGCTGAATGAGTTTATGCTCGGGCCGTTTTTGCAAATACAAATCTTTCCGGTGATTCATCACATGCAAATGTACCACGGGGTGTAGAATTTTCGATCCGTTGTGCACATGAGAACGCAATACCTTTCCCAAAATTTTCCCTGCTTCATCGACCACAGGCAACCATTCCTCATCCTCGTATGGAACAACAGGCTGGCGCAAATGCTTTTTCATTTTCAGCCGCTGCGTCAGTAATTCGTACACAAAATAGATCCCGAACAGTAGATAGAACAAGCCCCCGCTGATAAAAGCCCAGGCTTCTTTCGACAAAAAGAAAGCTGCATACACCACCAAAACAGTATGGAACATAAAAATCCAGAACAAGGTTTTCAGAGTTTGTCTGAATTTTTGTTGCATCTGTTCGTTCATTGTGATGTCTCTCAGGTATCGTTTCGACATTCCTCCCACCAAATCGATTTTGGTGAAAGCCGAAAGTCCCAGCATCAGACACATGATGGCTTCAATCACGGCAGGTTTGATTTTAAAGAAAATATCGTTATCCAACAATAGCGATACTCCCCCCAATGCCATGAGCAGGCTTGTATCAAGCAAAATGAACCGATCGAAGCGTTTTTCCTTAATGAAGACAAATACCAATTCAGCCAGACCAACACCCAGTGCCACCAATAAGCCAATTTTTGTTCCCCAGATTTCATCGGCTGCGATGAAAACAAACAGGGGAATGAAACCAGGCAGCAATTTTTTAATCAGGTCAGAACGCTTCATGGCTACTAGTTACCAGACAGAAGTTGTGACTTGTAACGGGGAAGCAATGCAAGAAAAAGGGCAATCGTTTCATCCATATTCAGTTTGGTATGACCACCGGCTGCGTTGTTATGCCCTCCCCCGTTGAAATGGGCCCTGGAAAACTCGTTGACTGAAAAGTCCCCTTTTGAACGCAATGAAATTTTAATTTGATCATCCTTTTCCATGAAAAATACACAGAAAACAATCCCTTTCACCATCAGTGGGTAGTTGACCAGCCCTTCGGTGTCGCCTGATTGAAAGTTGTAGGCATCCAATTCAGCTTTGGTGAGACTGATGTATCCTGTACGGAATTCGGGTAAAATCACCATTTTTTCTTTCAGGCTGTGCCCGATCAAACGCCAGCGATCTTCCGAAAAAGTGTGGTAAACATTGGAATGGATGGCATCCTTATCGATTCCGATTTCCAGCAAATGAGCAATGATATGATAAGTTTCGGGCGAAGAGGCGTTATAGCTAAAGTTGCCGGTATCGGTCATCATACCGGTGTAAATGGCATCGGCAGCATCTTTATCGATGTATTGAACAAACCCTGCCCGGTGTAATAACCTGAAAATTAGCTCACAGGTTGAGCTCACTTCGGGATAGGAAATCATCAATTTGCATTGGGCCGTTGGATTGGGATGATGGTCAATCATGATGGTGTTGCCTTGAAATGCCGACAATTCCTTATTCAGCCCCTCGCTTCGGCCAAGATCGTTGAAATCGAGCATAAACAATAAATCGGCATCGGCTATCCATTGTCTCACCAATTCCGGATCTTTCTCAAAATCGGCAATGGTTTCACTTCCTGGCAACCATCCCAAAAAATCGGGAAAGTTGTTAGGAATGATCACCTCGGCTGATTTTCCGTAGTTTATCAGAAATTTTTTCATCCCCAAACAGGAACCAATGGCATCACCATCGGGGTTCACATGTGGAACTATTACAATTTTACGGGCATCGGAAACCATTTTTTGAAAAGTTTCGATGTGAGATTGATCAATAATCTTGTCCATTTTGTTATATATCTTCGTTGCAAAGATAAAAACCTTGATCTTCAAATTGACAATAAAAATGAACGAAATGAGCGCCAATCTTACTTTTACCATTTTCAAACCCAGGGCAGTAGAAAAAAAGAATCTGGGCCTGATGATCGACATGATCTACCGTAACGGCTTTACATTCAAAGCCATGAAGATGATTCAACTGGACCCTGAAAAAGCCGAAACTTTTTACCGTGAACACAAAAATCAACCTTTTTTCAACGATTTGATCAATTACATGACCTCAGCGCCTGTTGTAGTGGCTGTTTTGGAAAAGGAGAATGCAGTGAACGATTTCAGGCAGTTGATTGGATCCACCGATCCGGCTACAGCTAATTTCGGCACCATTCGCCGGATGTTTGCCCAATCGAAATCGGCCAATGCCATCCATGGGTCCGACAGCGATGCCAGTGCACATCGTGAAATCAATTTATTCTTTAGCCCTGACGAAATGGTTTGACGATTAAATTTGCTTCCATCCATTCCGGTAAACCGGCCGTACGGTTTGGTCAACAAAATGTGTGGCAGGGTGTTTTTCCACTGCAGTATCGATCTTGGGCATTCCGTTTTGAAGGTAGAAATCACTGCGTTTGATGACTTCAAAGGTTTCATCGGCACCAATGTTTTTGAATTTCATTTGTGCACTGTCCCAATGCAAGGGTCGTTGCAAGGACTGCATTCTTATGGCCAAGGTACCCACCAAAATTGTTTCAGTCAGGGCTGTTTCCTTTTCAAAACCGGCCGATGGCTGCAACCTGTTTTCAGGTGTTTCCTTGCAGGCACGCACCCAGTCGTTTTCATGGCCACCTTCAAATGCATCGGCAATACGATGCAGGGTTCTGGCAGCTGTTGTTTCAAGCACTTCACCATTTTTAATCACTTTGTAGTTGAGTCCCTGAGGCTCACAAACCAACATGCCTTCAGTGCCAATCAGCAACAAACCTCCTTCGGCATTGCCCATGGGAAGGTTAGCCGGAAAATTGTGAGGCCTGTCGGGCAATAAACCTCCATCGAACCAGGTCAGCCTCACCGGTGGCATGGCTACCCTGGGCAGATTGTCCCTACGGTCGAAACTAAAAGTAATTTTCTCAGCTTGAGGCGCCGATTGAAGGTTCACTGGCGTTGAAGAACTTTCGACCCAAACAGGAGCATTCAACATCAATGCTCTGAAGGCAGGCTCCAGCAAATGTGGCCCCATGGCTGCCAGTGTGCCATTTCCAAAACACCACCAGGCTCGCCAACCAAAAGGAGTATAAACAGGATCATAGGGAATTTCGGGAGCTGGTCCCAAAAACAGGTCCCATTGCAAATCGCGGGGTAGTTTGGCTGCTTTTTCGGGATAAAAGCCACCCTGTTTCCAATGAGGTTGCTTGGTCCATGCCAATACCTCCTTCACTTCTCCAATATTTCCGGCCCATACCAATTCGCAAATCTCCCTGACTTCGTTTCCCGAGGCACTTTGATTTCCAACTTGGGTAACCACATTGAAAACCCTGGCAGTTTCGTTCATCCGCCGCATTTCGAAAACCGAATGGGCCATGGGTGCCTGAACAAACACATGTTTTTGCAGCTGCATGGCCGCCATGGCCGCTATAGAATGGGTATGATCAGGAGTCGCAATCACAACGGCATCGATGTCTTTTTGAGTATCGAACATCACCCTGAAATCATGGTAACGTTTGGCTGAACTCCACCGCCGAAAAGCTTTCTGACCATAGTCCCAGTCCACATCACACAAGGCCACAATGTTTTCGTTACCCAAATTTGTAAGGTTCCGAAAACCAACCCCTCCAACACCAATGGCCGCAATGTTTAGCTTACTGACCGGAGCCGGATGTCCAAGACCATATACCACGGAGGATGGCAGAATGGTGAATGCAGCCAATCCGGCTGTAGTGGTTTTGATGAAATTCCTTCGTGAAGTATTTTCAGGTTCCTTGCTCATAGCAGCTTTTTAAATTGGCTTTAAAAATAGCAAAACCCTGCGGAAGTTTTCACATCCTTATTTTTCAGCTGTTCAGTTTTTCATTTTATTCAGTCCTTCAGCTCAATGGTTCCTGAAAATCAGCTCATCGTTCTCTTTGTCAATCACAATGGGTTTTTCTTTATTCACATTGCCTGCCAATATCTTTTTGGACAAATCGTTGAGTACATACTGTTTGAAAACCCTTTTCACCGGACGCGCACCATATTGCGGATCAAAGCCTACTGAGGCTATCCACTCAACAGCCGCATCGGTAATATCCATCGTAATTCCTTGCTTTACGAGCCGTTTGGCAATGAGTTGAAATTGCAAACGGACAATCTCGTTGATTTCGTTACGGCCCAAAGGAAGGAACATGATGATGTCGTCAATCCGGTTGAGAAACTCAGGTCTGATGGACTTTCTCAACAAATCGAAAACCTGGTTCCGGGCTGTTTCGTATTTTTCGTAACGGTTCTGCTCGTTAATCCCCTCAAATATTTGCTGAATCAAGTGTGACCCAATGTTGGAAGTCATGATGATGATGGTATTGGTAAAATTGGCTATCCTTCCTTTGTTGTCGGTAAGTCGGCCATCGTCCAGCACTTGCAGCAACACGTTAAAAACATCGGGGTGAGCTTTTTCAATCTCATCGAACAGGATCACTGAATAGGGTTTGTGCCGCACAGCCTCGGTAAGTTGGCCGCCTTCGTCGTAGCCCACATAGCCCGGAGGCGAACCAATGAGACGGGTAACTGAAAATTTTTCCTGGTACTCGCTCATGTCAATACGGGTCATCATGTTTTCATCATCGAATAGGTACTCGGCTAGCGCTTTGGCCAGTTCTGTTTTTCCCACACCGGTAGTCCCCAGAAAAATGAAGGAACCAATGGGACGTTTCTCGTCCTGTAATCCGGCGCGGCTCATGCGCACAGCGTTAGCCAGCGCATTGATGGCTTCTTTTTGCCCCACGACCCTTGCCGAGAGTTCATCTTCCAGTTTCAGCAATTTTACCCTTTCGCTTTCCATCATTTTAGCAACCGGGATACCGGTCCAGCGGCTTACCACTTCAGCAATGTCGTCGGCATCCACTTCCTGTTTGATGAGAGAACTTTTCTTTTGTTTTTCTCCAAGTTCGGTTTGAAGTTGCAGAATTTCTTCTTCAGCTTTCTTAACATGACCATATCTGATTTCGGCCACTTTCCCGTAATCACCTGCTCGTTCAGCCTGCTCAGCCTCACGACGCAAATCCTCAATGTCCTGTTTGTTTTTCTGGATCAAATCAATCAGTCGTTTTTCGGTTTCCCACTCGGCACGATAGCGCTTGCGCTCTTCCTGCAGATTGGCCAGTTGCTCTTCCAGTCCTTTTAGTTTTGATCGGTCGTTTTCACGCTTAATGGCTTCCCGTTCAATTTCTAGCTGCATGATACGTCGTTCAATTTCATCGAGCTGCTGCGGCACCGAATCAATTTCGAGCCGGAGTTTTGCTGCCGCCTCATCCACCAGGTCGATGGCTTTATCGGGCAGAAAACGTTCGGTAATGTATCGTTGCGAGAGTTCAACAGCCGAGATAAGTGCTTCATCTTTGATCCGCACTTTGTGGTGGTTTTCATAGCGCTCTTTCAAACCGCGCAAAATGGAAATGGAACTCAAAGTGTCGGGTTCATCCACTAAAACATGTTGGAAGCGGCGTTCCAGTGCCTTGTCTTTTTCAAAATATTTCTGGTATTCCCCCAAAGTAGTAGCACCAATGGCACGCAGTTCGCCCCGGGCCAATGCTGGTTTCAGGATATTGGCCGCATCCATGGCACCCTCGGATTTACCAGCCCCAACCAGGGTATGAATTTCATCGATGAAAAGAATGATTTCTCCATTGGCCTTGATCACCTCGTTCACTACCGATTTCAAACGTTCTTCAAATTCGCCTTTGTATTTAGCCCCGGCCACCAGTGCCCCCATGTCGAGCGAAAAGAGCAACTTTGACTTCAGGTTTTCGGGGACATCGCCTTTGAAAATTCTTTGAGCCAATCCTTCGGCAATGGCTGTTTTTCCCGTACCGGGTTCTCCAATCAGGATGGGGTTGTTTTTGGTGCGACGTGATAGGATTTGCAATAAACGGCGGATTTCATCATCGCGGCCGATCACAGGATCCAGCTTTCCTTTTCGAGCCTGTTCAACCAGGTTGATGGCAAAACGACCAAGGGCATTGAATTTATCTTCGGCCGATTCACTATCGACCTTAGCCCCTTTCCGAAGTTCCTCAATGGCGGCCATTAGTTCTTTCCGATTGACCCCACTATCGTTCATCAAACGCGAAATGGCATCACCGGCATCGAGCAAACCCAAAAAGAGGTGTTCTATCGATACGTACTCATCACCCATATCGGAGGCATACTTAATGGACTTTTGGATAGTGGTATTACAGGCCTTCGACAGGAAGGGCTGACCACCGGTGACCTTTGGATAGGCATCGATGATACGGTCCAAAGCCAGATTCAGGTTGGACGTATTCACCCCCAGCTTATTGAACAGAAATGTACTGACATTTTCAGCTATTTGCTGTAATGCTTTAAGCAAATGCCCTGTTTCGATGGCTTGTTGTTCCTTCGAAGCAGCAATTTGCGAAGCCTGGTTGATGGCATCGCGGCTTTTTATGGTGAAATTGTTCAGGTTCATAATTTTGTACAAATTTTTATACCGGGGAGACTTAGTCAAGAATCAATCCAAAATAAGAAATGGTACAATTTGTCACAGGATGAAG
>JAFGVJ010000188.1 GCA_016938055.1 Prolixibacteraceae bacterium | reverse complement strand
GATTTTGCTTTCTGGCACGACATTGAAAACATACTGACCGAAAAAGGACTGGTTTTAACAGCCGAAGAAAAGGTGATGATGGAGGAAGCCCGAGCCCGGATCGGCCGCGATGAATACCTTGCTTTTATGAAAGTCAGCAAAACTTCGGCAGAGGCACACCGTGCTTTTCTTCAAAAATATCAGCAAGAATCCGGTGAATACCATCGGAACGAAAGGATGAATACCAGGAACCAGCTTTTAGCTGAAAAACTGGGCATCTCATCGGGCCTGATCATCGATGTGATGAATGCCCAGGACCTGCTTGGCAATATTGTTGAAGAACTCAATCCAATGGAGAAAGAGGAATTGCTTGCGGCATCAAAAAGCATTCAAACACCCTTTATTGCCCTATACATCCTGGACACCAACGAATCGACCATTAAAAAGATTGAAGAATTGAAGGCCTCGACGGGATACGTGGTTCACCAGGTTCCAAAAGCCGATTCGGAACAACTTTTTGAATCCATGATGGAACCCTTTAAAGGGAAAGTGGTGTTTGTCGATTTCTGGGCTACCTGGTGCGGTCCCTGCCGGAGCGGTATGCAGCAAATGAAACCCCTGAAGGAAAGTTTGAAGGGTCAACCCATCGTTTTTGTGTACCTCACCAATGAAACTTCACCCACCGGAACCTGGCAAAACATGGTGGCCGAAATTGGTGGTGAACATTTCCGCCTGAATAAAGATGAATGGAACATTCTGAGCGAACGCTTTGGCGTTTCGGGAATCCCGCATTACGTGCTTGTTGACAAAACCGGGAAGGTGGCAAAAAACAACGGGATGTCTACCTGGGATTCGAACGGGATGAAAAAGCTATTCGAAGAATTTATGGCTCAATAATCACCTGAATATTGCATACCTTCGCCCCGCGATGAAGTTGCGTTCATCGGAATTGGATCGAAGAATATCACAATGAAACTGAAAAAGTTACTTCCTGAATTGGTGGCTGGTATTGTTGATGCGGGTTTTGAGAAAGCACCGCGGGAGATACAGATGATTTGTTTGCCAATGATCAAATCGGGGGCCGATGCCCTTATTGTTGCGCCCATGGGAACCGGAAAATCGATTACCCTGGTGATGGGCGTCATTCAGCAGTTAAAAGAAGCGGAGGGAGACAGCCCCAGGGCTATGTTGCTGGCCGAAACGAAAGAAAAAGCATTTGCTTTGGAAGAACAAATCAGGCTACTGGGAAAATATACCAACTTAAGAATTTTTACGGCTTTTGAACAAGGTGATTTGTTGTATCAAAAGGATACCATTTACAATGGTATCGACATCCTGATTGGAACACCGAAGCGTTTGAATGAATTGATGCAAACGGCAGGGTTTCCGGTAAATCAGGTCAAATTGTTCCTGGTAGACGATGCCGAAAGATTCTACCATATTCAGCAACATCAGGTCATTTATCGGATTGCGGAGAGCATTCCGAAAGCTCAAATGATTTTGTTTGCCAACACCTGGAACGAGAAGTTTGATTTGCTGGCAGAGCGGATCATGAAAAATCCTCAAATCATGGAGTTTGACCAGGCGTAAAATTCAATATCGGGTTAAAAATAGAACACAGATGAAGCGGAGAATTGCGGATGAAACCTGTTTCTATCTCTTCAGCTGCATCATCTGTGTTCTAATGAATTATAGCTTCATTTTTTGACAAAAGTTTATTAATCTTCCTTGTCAATCAGTTCTGTTTGCTGGCGTACCGAATCTTCATGGATCAGCTGGAAAAGGATTTTGATGAACGTTTCATTCAACTGCAACTTCCCGGCTACCCCAAGGCGGGTATTCATCATCTGCGACCAGCGGTTAATTTGCAAGGCCATCACGTTGTTCGCCTTTTTGTATTGGGCAATTTGGGTCACAATCTCCGAACGGGCCGAAAGCAATTCCATCAGCTCGGTGTCCAAAGCATCGATGCGGCTTCGCAGCTGGTCAAGCTTGTTACCATATTCCGCATCATCGGTATTTTGCTGTCTGATCACCAATTTGTCGATCAGTTTAGCAAGATCAGACGGTGTAAATTGCTGGGCTGCATCGCTTAATGCACACGATGGGTCAATGTGTGATTCAATCATCAATCCGTCGAAGCCCATGTCGAAGGCCTTTTGCGAAATTTCGCCCACAAATTCTCGCTTTCCGGCGATGTGACTGGGATCGCAAATAATGGGCAGGTTGGGCATACTGCGGCGCAATTCGATGTAGGTTTTCCAGCCGGGATAATTCCGGTATTTGGTTTCCTGGTAGGGTGAAAAACCCCGGTGAATGGCTACCAGCTTTTTCAGGCCAACGGCACTTAAACGTTCAATCGCACCCATCCACAATGAGAGGTCGGGCGTCATGGGGTTTTTCACCATCACCACCTTGTCGCAGCCTTTCAGTACGTCGGCAATTTCCTGCACCACAAAGGGGCTGGTGGTGGAACGGGCACCAATCCACAAAATATCAATGTCGGCTTTGAGTGCTTCCTCGGCATGCTGGGCGTTGGCCACTTCGGTACCCACCATCAGGCCGGTTTCGGTCCTTATTTTTTGTAGCCATTCGAGGCCAATACTTCCGATTCCTTCAAAGGAACCCGGACGCGTACGGGGTTTCCAAACGCCACCGCGGATCACATGAACCCGTGGATCTTTGGCCAGTTCGCGGGCTGTACTCAGGGCCTGTTCTTCGGTCTCCAAACTACAGGGACCGGCAATGAGCAGCGGATAGGGCGTCTCGGGCATCCAGCTGCTAAGTGGTAAAATGTCTAATTCTAAGGTCATAACATTTATATTCTGGCCCCTCTTAACCTCCCCTAAGGGAAGAAATCAGAAAAGCAGTTGTTAGTATTTCTGTTTATTCAATCATTGTTGCCATTAATTAGTCAACATCAATTTTCCTATTTTGTGTATAGTTTGGTAGTGGTCGATTTCTTCCGGATAAGGTTCTGGTTCTCCCCCAGGAGTACCTCCCTGATTTTGTTCGCATTTTGCATCAATTCATACAAATGAGTATCGTTTTTGTTCAGTAAACTTTCTTTAAATGCTTCGAGGTGACGAATGTATACGTTCAGCGATTCCACTACATATTTTTCGTTCTGCTTAAAAATGGGACCCCACATTTGAGGTGAACTCTTGGCCAGGCGCACGGTCGATTGAAAACCCCCGCTGGCCAGGTCGAAAATGATGTTCCTGTCGTTGGTGTCCAATACCGCATTGGCCAGGGCAAAAGCAGCAATGTGAGGCAGGTGCGATACATGGGCGGTGGTATGGTCTTGTTCATCGGAGCTCATGTAAGCAATGTCCATCCCAATGGTGTGGTACATTTTTTCGATGAGCGCCAGGTGTTGCGGACGGCTTTTCTCCTGATCGCAAACAATGCAGATTTTTTGTTCGAACAAGCCATCGATGGCAGCATCGGGGCCTGAGTTTTCGGTCCCCGACATTGGATGGGCAGGTACGTAATTACCACGGCGGGGATGGTTTTCAACAGCTTTACAAATCTGGTATTTGGTCGAACCCACATCGGTGACCGAGGTAGCCTGATCGATACGGTCCAGGATGTAAGGCATCAGGGTTTCGATTTTGTCAACAGGGATGGCCACCAG
>JAFGVJ010000187.1 GCA_016938055.1 Prolixibacteraceae bacterium | reverse complement strand
TTTTCAATCTGCACCACGCTCTTCGATTCTGCATTACGAACAATGGGAACCATCAGGCCCTTGGGCGACTGAACAGCAATGCCTACATCCACAAATTGATGACTGACAATTTCTTCCGCTTCGAGCCGGGCATTCACCATCGGGAAATGCAGGGCGGCAATGCTGACAGCTTTGGTGAAAAATCCCATGTAACCCAGTTTGAATCCATGTTTTTCTACAAAACGGTTCTGCAGGTTTTGGCGCAATTCAATCAAGGCGCTCATGTCCACTTCGTTGAAGGTGGTGAGCATGGCCGTTTCGTTCTTCACCTTCACCAATCGTTCGCTTAGTTTTTGCCTTAACATGCTCATGCTTTGGTGATCCTCGTTGCGTGAAAAGTCATTCGATGCAAAAGGAGCCGGTTCAGCAATGTTTTTATTTTGAAGAACAGCCTCCACATCGTGTTTCCCAATGCGCCTTAATCCATTGATAATGTCATCCACGCTGAGTTGGTTGGCCTTCATCATCTCGGCAGCCACGGGGGTTACCTTTACTGAATCATGGTCCTGAGCTGGCTCTGCCTGTTTTTGATTTTCAGGAGTTTTAGCTACTTCAACTTCAACAGGTTCAGGCTTACTTTGAATGCTTTCCTTTGCGGCACCTTCAGGTTTGACAGCGTCAGTATCGAGGGTGTAAGCCAGGCTGCCAACAGCTACTCTTTCGCCTACTTTCGCCTTGATGCTAATCACACCGCTTTCCTCAGCCACCAGTAAAAGGGTGGCCTTATCGGATTCTACCTCGGCTAGCTCATCGTTTTTTTCAACATAAGCGCCATCGTTCACCATCCATTGGGCAATTTCTACTTCTGAAATCGATTCCCCGGGACTTGGTATTTTGAATTCTTTGATCATATCGAATGGAAAGAAGTTAATGTTGAAAAATGGTATCGATGATTTTGTTCAGGCGACGGTTGTGTTGTTCCATCAAACCTCCAGCAGGACTGGCGCTTTCGGGGCGGGCCACCGGTTCAAAACCAAACTGTGGAAAATGTCGCGAAATGTATGGCCATGCGCCCATGTTTTCCGGTTCATCCTGAGCCCATATCACCCGTGTAGCTTTGCTGTATCGGGCTCTGATGGATTCGGCTTGTTGCTCAGGGAAAGGGTAGAGTTGTTCGATGCGAACAATTGCCACATCGGTACGCAGTTCTTTTTCCCTGATTTCGTGCAACTGATAGTATAGTTTACCGGTTGTAAAAACCACGGTAGATACTTTTTGAGGTTCAGCTTGAACATCATCGATCGCAGCTTGGAAATTTCCTTCTGATAGTTCTTCCATGGTGCTGTTCACCAGGGGGTGCCGTAGCAGGCTCTTGGGGGTGAAAATAATCAGCGGCAAACGATAAGGCCACAACATCTGACGACGAAGTGCGTGGAACAGGTTCGAGGGAGTGGTCAGGTTCAGTAACTGAATGTTGTTTTTGGTTGCCTGAGCAATGAAACGCTCAATGCGTGCACTGGAATGTTCAGGTCCCTGGCCTTCGTATCCATGTGGCAAGTACAACACTAATCCGTTGGACAAGCCCCATTTTTCGAGCGCCGAGGTGATGTATTGGTCAATGATGACCTGGGCCACATTGTTGAAATCCCCAAACTGGCTTTCCCAAATGGTGAGCACGTTGGGCATGGCCATGGCATAGCCGTATTCAAAACCCAGCACGCCATATTCCGACAGTGGAGCGTTGAAAATGTGAATGTGCTTCTGACCTGGTTTGATCTTGTTCATCAGGAAGTACTTTTCACCGGTATCTTCCTCTACCAGTACAGCATGGCGGTGGGCAAAAGTACCGCGCTGGGAATCCTGGCCACTCAGCCTGACCGGATAACCATCCAGCGCCAAACTGGCATAGGCCAGCAATTCACACATGGCCCAATCGAGTTTGTTATCGATGAGCATTTGTTTGCGGTCGTCCACAATTTTCAGGGCTTTCCGGTAGAAACGCTTATCGGCTGGCAATTCCAGCATCATGTTCGCAACATTGAGTAGTCTTTCTTTGGGAACAGTTGTGTCCACTGGTTCAAAGAGGTTGGCCCTGGCCGGATTTTTGAAGGGTTTGTATTCTTCAATCAGAAAGTTCGAAATGTAAACCTTATCATCCTTCTTCGATTTTGTCAACATTTCATCCAACATGTTGTCGAACTTCTCTATCCGTTCATTGATTTGCTCACGGCTGAATATGCCTTGTTCAATCAGTTTTTCGGCATAAATATCGCGTGGATTAGGATGGTTTTCAATCACTTTGTAAAGTAAAGGCTGGGTGAACCGGGGTTCGTCGCCTTCGTTGTGGCCATATTTCCGGTACGAAAGGATATCGATAAACACATCGCTTTTGTATCGCTGACGGAATTCCATGGCTATTTTCACGGTATAAATCAGGGCTTCCACGTCATCGCCGTTCACATGGAAAACGGGCGAACGGGTAACCTTGGCCACATCGGTACAATAGGTGCTGGAGCGGCCTTCGAGGTAGTTGGTGGTAAAACCCACCTGGTTGTTGATGACCATGTGGATGGTTCCTCCATTACGGTAGCCGGTGAGATTGGCCATTTGTACCACCTCGTACACCACGCCCTGTCCGGCTATGGCTGCATCGCCGTGAATGATGATGGGCGCCAGTTTGCTCACGTCGCCATTGTATTTCGAATCGATGCGCGAACGCGACATGCCAACAGTTACAGGAGTCACTGCCTCGAGGTGCGATGGGTTGGGCAAGAGGCTCAAACGGATGGTTTTGCCCGAGTCGGTCACAATGTCGTTTTCAAATCCCAGGTGATATTTTACATCGCCCAGGGCAATGTCGCCCTCATATTCTTTTCCATTAAATTCACGGAAAATATTTTCGTAGGGTTTTTGCAGAATGTTGGCCAGCACGTTCAGACGTCCGCGGTGGGCCATGCCTATGATAAATTCAGCGATCCCCAGCTCGGCCCCTTTTTCTATGATGGCATCCAGGGCCGGGATGGCCGTTTCGGTTCCTTCGAGGGAGAAGCGTTTTTGTCCTACGAATTTTTTATGAATGAAGGATTCGAAGCCAACGGCCTGTTTCAGATGATCGAAGGTGTGTTTGCGTTGTTCCGGACTGAATTCCTGACGGTTACGACTGCCTTCCATTTTCTTTTGCAGCCAGCCCAACACTTCAGGATCGCGCATGTAGAGGTATTCAACCCCCACCGATTCGCAGTAAGTTTCCTGCAAATGCGTAATGATTTGCTGAAGGGTAGCAGGGCCAAGGCCAACTTCTGAGCCGGCCTCAAAAATTGAGTTGAGATCCGATGTTTCAAGACCGAAATTTTCGATGTCGAGGGTGGGAGTGTATTTCCGACGTGAACGAACCGGGTTTGTTCGTGTAAAGAGGTGCCCTCTTTGGCGATAACCTTGAATGAGGCTCAAAATTTTAAATTCCTTGTCGATTTCAAATTTTTTACCACCACGTTTTTGCTCATTAGGGCTACTCTGACGGGCCAGATCGAAACCCATAAAAAATGTACGCCAGCTCTGGTCAACAGCTTCAGGATTTTTTAAATATTGCTGATACAATTCTTCCATTGAATTGATATCAAGATTGCTTAAAGGCGAATCGTTCTGCATAAAATGAATTATTGCAATGGTTGCTGATTTTTTAATTTGATAAATGACAAACTATCCTTCATTTTGTTTAAGCGGAAGCCTACAATCGTCATGACTGCATTGATTGCCCGGTTCACAAGTCAATAATTAAGCAAAGAATGAATGTGTCAGGTTCATTTCAATAACAAGATTGATTGCATTTTGATTAAACAAAAGCATCATTTATGCATTTTTTGGA
>JAFGVJ010000186.1 GCA_016938055.1 Prolixibacteraceae bacterium | reverse complement strand
TGCCAATGGGGAAACTTTCACCGGAAATGTTGATCCGGAAACGGGACTGGAAATCATATCGCTCTATGGAGATCAAAAAAAGCCATTGAAAAAGGACCTGCATAACATTGACCTGGTAATTTTTGACATTCAAGATGTGGGATGCCGTTTTTACACTTATATCAGCAGCATGTTTTACCTGATGGAAGCCTGTGCTGAGAACCAGGTAGCCCTGTTGATCCTCGACCGTCCCAACCCCAATGGTGATTATGTTGACGGACCGGTGCTGGATACCACGCTGCGTTCGTTTGTTGGTTTACTGCCCATCCCCATTGTGCATGGCTGTACGGTGGGGGAACTAGCCCTGATGATCAACGGGGAAAAATGGTTGAGCAAGGGTATTCGTGTTGATCTGGAAGTGGTGAAAATGAAACATTACACCCATCATACTCCCTATGAAGTACCTGTGAAACCATCCCCCAATCTTCCCAATGCAACAGCCATCAGACTATACCCATCACTTTGCCTGTTCGAAGCCACCCATGTAAGTATCGGGCGAGGGACAGCTTTCCCTTTTCAGGTAATTGGTTATCCCGATCCCTCCATGGGAATCTTTACCTTTCGACCTGAAGACATCACGGGAGTAAGCACTCAAACCCTTCATTCAGGAGAAACCTGCTATGGCCTTGATTTGCGAAACCTGAACAATCCGCCCAAACTGACGCTCAGCTACTTCATTGATTTCTACAAAATGATGAGCAACACCGGGCAATTTTGGAAAAGTCAACGTTGGATTGAGCTGCTCACTGGCGACAAGCAATTCTACCATCAGATTCAGGAAGGCTGGTCCGAAGCGCAAATAAAATCTACCTGGCAGCCTGCCATCAAAGAATATCTCGAAACCAGAAAGCAATACCTGCTTTATCCCGATTTTGAATAAACATGCAAGCACTCACTCTCCTTGTTATTTTTTGCGGGTATTTCGGTGCGCTGCTCTTGATTGCAGCCCTGGCAGGCCGAAAAACAAACGCTACCAGTTTTTACAACGGGAACCGTAAGTCACCCTGGTTTATTGTAGCCTTCGGCATGATTGGGGCAACCCTTTCAGGGGTTACTTTCATTTCGGTTCCGGGCGAGGTTGGAAAAAGTTCATTTCACTATTTTCAGTTCATTCTTGGCAATTTTGCCGGTTACCTGGTGATTGCCGTTTTTTTGCTCCCTTATTATTATCAAAAGAATGTCTATTCAATTTATACCGTTTTAAAGATGAAGATGGGGAACCAGGGCTATCTGGCAAGTTCAGGTTTTTTCATCCTTTCAAAAATTATTGGGGCAGCCTTCAGACTATACCTCGCGGCCCTGGTTATTCACATGGCCATTGCTGCACCCCTGAACATCCCTTTCAGCCTCACAGTGCTTGTATGTCTGGTGATGATCTGGATTTACACGGTTCGTACCGGCATCAAAGCCATTGTTTGGTCCGATACCCTGCAAACTTTTATGCTTGTATTGGCAGTGGTCATTAGCATTGTAAGCATTTTCAGGGAACTTGGAATGCCCCCGGGTCAGCTCATCGAACAAATTCGCCTGGAACAAAATATCAGGGTCTTTGAATCAGACTGGAAATCACCCAATAACTTTTATAAGCAATTTTTTGCCGGTTTTTTTATCACTATTGCCCTGAATGGTTTTGACCAGGACATTGTACAGAAGAACCTGACTTGCCGCAACAGCGCCAAAGCCAGAAAAAATATGCTGGTTTTCAGCCTGATGTTTGTATTTACCGTCATCCTATTTTTAATGCTAGGAGCTTTGTTGTATCATTTTGCCCATGTCCAACAGCTGGTATTGCCCGGGAAATCGGATCAGCTTTTTCCATTTATCGCCTTGAATCACCTGGGGAAAGGAGTAGCTGTATTGTTTATTCTGGGTATTTCGGCAGCAGCTTTCTCCAGCGCCGATTCAGCCACAACAGCTTTGACTACGGCCTTTTCGATAGATTTCCTAAAGCTTGATCAAAGGGATGAGAAATCCCAAATCAACATCAGAAACCTGGTGCACCTGGCCTTCAGCATACTTATTTTTGGTGTGATCATGGTTTTTTACCGTATGAACAACCAAAGTGTGGTAGTGGCCATTTTTAAAGCTGCCGGCTTTACTTACGGACCTATTTTGGGTGTTTTTATCTTTTCTTTTTTTATCAATCGTGAGCCCAGAAGAAAATTTATTGTGCCCATTTGTTTGCTTTCTCCAATATTTACCTACCTCTTTACGTTATTGGTCAAAACAGTTTGGGACGGTTACCAATTCGGGTTCGAACTCATCATCATCAATGGTGCGATCACGATCCTGCTGTTGATTATTTTTTCGGGAAACAAAAGAACTGTTAAAATTCATTAAAAGATATCGAGTGACAAAGCAATTCATTTTGTACATTTGGTCAATCGAAACAACCTTGTCCCCTGGAATTTAATTGGCTTAACAACAATACATTTTGAAGCATCTATTTCGATCCATATTGGTTTTATTGCTTTTTACAGGCATATTCATCACTTCCTGTGACGATGAAAATTATTTCGCGGGAGAAGATGCAAAACTTGCTTTTTCAGTTGATACCCTGATGTTTGACACCATATTTACAACCATTGGATCTACTACTCAATCATTTAGGGTGATCAATCCTTACAACCAACCGGTTTTAATTTCCTCCATCCGGCTGGCAGGTGGCGAACAGTCGAAGTATCGTTTAAACATCGATGGTGAATTGACCAACGAATTGTTTGAAGTGGAACTGGCAGCAAAAGACAGCATCTACATCTTTGTAGAACTGACCATTGACCCCAATGGAACCAACCAACCCATGATTGTACAGGACTCAATAATTTTCAGCATCAACTCGAATATCCAGGACCTTGATCTGATGGCCTGGGGGCAGGATTTTATTCCCGTCAACAAGGAAATCATCACTACTTCGACCTGGACGGCCGAAAAGCCTTACCTGGTATATGATTATGCTTATGTTGACAGCGGTGAGGTGTTGACCATAGAACCGGGCGCCAGAATCTACTTTCACAAAGGAGCAGGTTTATACGGAAAAGGTGCCATCAAGGCCATTGGAACTTTTGACAAACCCATTGTGTTTAAAGGCGACCGGCTGGAAGAAATGTATTTCGACATTCCAGACCAGTGGCAGGGCATTTTACTTTATCCGGGTGATCACTTGAATGAATTCGAAAATGTCAACATCAGTGGTGCCAACATTGGTTTGCAGGTTGGAACCATTGAAGACGAAGGCGCTGCCAATGCCCGTTTGCATAATGTGAAGATTGAACACATGGCTTTTGCCGGAATTTTTGCCCTCAAATCGAACATCGACGCATCGAACACGCTGGTCACGAACTGTGGCCGCTACTGTGTGACCCTCCTGGTTGGAGGAAACTACAACTTTAACCATTGCACCATAGCCAATTATTGGGGCTTCAAGCACCGTGAAACTGCATCGCTCGTCATTTCCAATCAATTGATCATCCCAACCAAAGATGGTGATGTTTTGCTGTGGGGCGATCTTGAAAAAGCCAACTGGCGCAATTCCATCGTATGGGGAAACATTGGGTCGGAACTGGAACTGGGTCATTACAAGGCATCCATGTTCAATTATCGGTTCGAAAACTGCATCGTCAAAGTGGCCGATTCTATCGACACTAGCGATCCGGAGATTTATCAAAACATCTTTAAAAATATTGATCCGCTTTTCATTGGCTACGATCGCTATGATTATCAGCTCGATACCCTTTCGCCTGCCAAAGATACAGGCTTGAAAAAGTACGGTGATTTGACTCCCCTTGACTTGAACAATGTATCGAGAATGGCCGATGTTGCACCCGACCTTGGGGTTTTTGAAAGGGTTGAAACCAAAGATGAAAAATAAGTCCCTTCAGCTGTGTTTGATCTTGCTCACCTTGTTACTGTCAACATCACTAAGGGGCAACAATCCACCCGATCGGTACCGGATACTATTTTATAATGTAGAAAATCTCTTCGACACCGAAGACGATCCCATTACCAGCGATGAAGAATTTCTTCCCAAAGGAGATCGGTTCTGGAACGGAAAGAAACTGAATAACAAACTCAACCGGATTTTCCAGGTAATCATGGCTACCGGTGAAGGTCGTCCGCCAGTATTGGTAGGTTTATGTGAGGTCGAAAACCAGGCTGTTTTGGAAATGCTGCTTTACCGAACAGGCTTAGGTAAACTGGGCTATCAAATTGTGCACCGCGAATCGCCCGACAGAAGGGGCATTGATGTGGCCCTGCTTTATCGAAACGATTTATTTACACCCTTCCATTACGAAGTTCTTCCGGTGACTGATCCACGGAATCCTGACTTCAAAACCCGCGACATATTGTATACAATGGGAACCATTGAGCAGGATACACTTCATGTTTTTGTCAACCACTGGCCATCGAAATACGGAGGGGTAATGGTGACCAAAGCATTGAGAGCTTTGGCTGCCCAAACACTGAGAAATAAAGTGAATGAACTGACCACAAGCCATCCAGGTGCCAAAATCATCATCATGGGTGATTTTAACGATTCCCCCCTCGATGAAAGTGTTCAGCAACACCTGAAAACACTGCACTCCTTTGACCCCATTCAGCCCAATGAATTGTACAACCTGGCCTACCCTGCTGCCATTGCGCAAAAAGGAAGCAACAAATACCAGGGAAAATGGGAAGTGATTGACCAGATGATTGTAAGCGGAGCACTTCTGAATACCGCCCAGGGCTTGAAAACTGAACCGGAAAGCTTCAGAATTTTTGAAGCGCCTTTTTTACTCGAAGACGATCAAAATTATTTGGGGAAGAAACCCTTTCGTACCTACCTGGGATTTCGTTACAACAACGGTTTCAGTGATCACCTCCCGGTGTTGATCGATCTGAAACCATCCCATCCTTAATTGGCTTTCTTCAGTCCCAGTTCATTGGCTGTTTTCAGCATGAACCTGTACGCTTCGTCAAAATTGTTGTGGATTTCTCCCTCGAGAATGGCTTCCTTGATGGCCGATTTAATGATGCCCACTTCCTTGCAAGGGGCCAAGCCAAAAGTTTGCATGATCACTTCGCCGCTAACAGGTGGTTGAAAATTCCGGATAGCATCCCGCTCTTCGATGTCCTTTAGTTTGGTTCTTACCAATTGGAAATTATTCAGGTGGCTCCGTACTTTATCCTCATTCTTAGAGGTAATATCCGCTTCACACAAGGTCATCAGCAAGTCAATGTCATCGCCAGCTTCAAAGAGCAGGCGCCTGATGGCCGAATCAGTGACTTCATCTTCGCTCAGTACAATGGGCCGCATGTGCAGGTTCACCATCTTTTGCACAAATTTCATTTTTTCGTTCAAGGGCAGACGCAGGCGTTTGAACATACGCGGAACCATTTTCGCCCCTACAAAGTTGTGACCATGAAAAGTCCAGCCCTGCCCTTCGACAAATTTTTTGCAGGCAGGTTTGGCAATGTCGTGCAACAAGGCCGACCACCGCAACCACAGGTCTTTGCTTTTGGGTGCCAGTTGATCGAGCACGGCCAGTGTGTGATAAAAGTTATCCTTATGGGCAACGCCACGAACGGATTCAACGCCTTTCATTTTTGAGAGTTCAGGAATAATCAGTTCGAGTAATCCTGTTTGATCTAATAATTTAAACCCGATTGACGGTACAGGCGACAGGATGATCTTGTTGATTTCATCGATGATTCGCTCACCCGAAATGATGTCAATGCGTGTTTTGTTTCGCTGAATGGCATCAAGGGTAAGTTCATCGATCCTGAAATTGAGCTGACTGGCAAAACGAATGGCCCGCAACATCCGTAATGGATCGTCGTCGAAAGTAATATCGGGGTCAAGGGGTGTTTTGATCAATTGTTGCTTCAAATGTTCCAGACCCCGGAAAGGGTCCAGCAGTTCGCCAAAATTCTTCTGATTTAAGCTGATGGCCAGCGCATTGATGGTGAAGTCACGCCGGTTCTGATCATCTTCCAGCGATCCGCTTTCAACACTGGGCTTTCGCGACTGCCTGTCGTATGATTCTTTTCGGGCTCCCACAAATTCCAGTTCAATTCCTTTGTAGTTGAACTGGGCTGTCCCAAAATTTTTGAAAACATTGACTTTCAACCTGGGATTGAGCTCACGGGCTACTGCTGCAGCCAGTTCAATACCACTACCAATGGTCACAAAATCAAGATCTTTTGAAGGACGTTCCAGAATACTATCACGTACAAAACCACCAATGACATAGGTTTCGAGTTGCATTTTTTGTGCTTGTTCAGCCACCGCTTTAAACACCGGATGACTGATATATCTTGAAAAATCGGGCATTCAATTGAATTTAAAAAAAGTTTGATCGGTGCTAAATTATTGTGTGACAAAAGTAACACAAAAAAATGATGGACCGTAGTAAGTTTGCACTGTTAAAACATCTGAGCAACTGTGTTGTTTCATTCAATAAAGAAAAACTTAAAAAACAATGTTATGATAGAGCATTTGACACTCGACACATTTAAAACCAAGGTATTCAACTTTGAAGTCAATAAAGATTGGAAATTCGAAGGAAGCACCCCGTGCATCATCGATTTTTATGCCGACTGGTGCGGCCCGTGCAAAATGGTAGCCCCCATTCTGGAAGAACTGAGCAAAGAGTATGGAAACAAATTGGATATCTATAAAGTAGACACCGAAGATCAACGCGAACTGGCTGCCATGTTTGGCGTACAGAGCATCCCTTCATTGTTGTTTGTTCCTACCGACGGCAAACCACAAATGGCGATGGGAGCATTGCCCAAAGAAACATTTGTACAGGCATTCAAAGAAGTTTTGGGTGTTACCAAAGACTAAGCATCAAAGAAAAAAACCATTCATTCAGAGGCTCTGCATCAGCAGGGCCTTTTTACATCCATTCAACAAGCTTTTCCAGCTTGATACCCCTTGATCCTTTGATCAGTATGGTCCGATGGTGAAGTAGGGTGTAATCAAACTTCTCTTTCATTTCATCGATATTCATATAACGAAGGTAACTGGCTGGAGCCTCAGTTTCCATGAAATGCTTTCCGACCAAGATCACCTCATCGTGATAATTTTCACGGATCAAATCCACCACCTTTTGATGCTCGGCAGGTGCTGCTGGTCCAAGTTCCAGCATGTCGCCCAAAACCATCAGTTTGGAAGTTCTTTTCAATTGAATGAAAT
Source organism: Prolixibacteraceae bacterium (assembly GCA_016938055.1). Lineage (GTDB taxonomy): Bacteria > Bacteroidota > Bacteroidia > Bacteroidales > Prolixibacteraceae > Roseimarinus. The sequence continues at coordinate 8,748 of JAFGVJ010000186.1, read as the reverse complement.
GCTGGACCGATAAAACCATGCTGCTGGGATTGGCATTGTAGCAATCGAGCAAAATGGTTGAGGAGCCTTTCTGCAAAACTTGTGAACGATTGTTGGCCGGAATGTATGCTTCAATTCCTCGTTGAATCTGCAGCGGATCGAGGCCAAAGAACAATCCAATACGGGCTGCTGCCAGAATATTCTCCAAGTTATAATTTCCGCTTAGCTTCGATTTCAGGTACAACCATCCTTTCCCGAACCATACTTTGGCCACCACCAACATCTCATCGCCAGCTGATTCACCATACAAATCGGCATCACTGTTCCCGGGAGCATAGGTAAATTGGACCATATTATCCTTGGCCAAGGGAAGCAAATGTTCATTGCTGATATTGATAAAAATACCTTTCCCCCGACTGGCAATAAAGCGGTACAACTCACTTTTGGTTTGTTTTACACCTTCGAAAGAGCCAAAACCTTCGAGGTGTGCTTTTCCCACATTGGTGATGATACCATAATCGGGTTCGGCAATTTCACACAAAAATTGAATTTCACCGGGATGGTTGGCACCCATTTCAATCACAGCAAGTTCGTGTTCAGGAGTTATGGCTAACAAAGTAAGTGGCACCCCGATGTGATTATTTAGGTTGCCCACCGTAGCCAGCACCTTGAATTTTTCAGAAAGCACCTGTGAAATCAGTTCCTTGGTGGTGGTTTTTCCATTGGTGCCGGTGATGGCCAGAATGGGAATATTTAAGTGTTTCCGGTGATAATTGGCCAGCATTTGCAGGGCTTTCAATACATCTTCTACATAAAAACAACCTTTAGACGAAGCCAGGTCGCTACGGTCAACAACGGCACAATGAGCGCCATCGGCCAAGGCCTGGAGTGCAAAATTGTTGCCGTCGAATCGCTCGCCTTTCAATGCAAAGAAAATACCTCCACCTGCTGCTTTCCTGCTATCGGTAAAAACATACGGATGCTTTAAATAGATCTGATACAATGCTTCGGTGTTCATCATGGTCCGAAAATAAAAAATCCCACTGAAAACAGCGGGATTTCTATAGGTTGAAATTATTTTTATTTTTTTGCTGAGGTAACAGGTGGTCCCAAACGGGTCATGGCACACCGGAAACCCAGGTCAGAAGCAGACTCGCGTTCGTCGAGATAACGGCGCGAACCAGGATTCAGCCAATAGGCACGATCTTTCCACGAACCTCCTTTGAATATACGCACCTTATCGGTAATCATGGAATTGATCACGCCGGGGTTTTCTTCCTGAATATACATGGAAGTAGTGGTGACTGTACTTTGCGACAGATTATCGGGTTTACGGTCCGACCAGTCGCGGCCAGCAATGAGGGCTGACTGATAATCACCGTCATCATAATTCCGGTAATCGGCAATGGTATCGACTATAGGCTGACCATACTCGTTGAAGAGTATTTCGTTCTCACTTCCCCGACGGTATTCAGTAATAACATTACCCCTGAAAGGTTGGAACTCCTCTACATCGACGGGGCTAAGCGGACGGTACACATCGGCTACCCATTCGTTAACATTACCTGCCATACAATAAATCCCGTAATCGTTCGGACTGTATGAGAAAACATCGGCAGCAATATCGGCGGCATCGTTAAGGGCACCGGCCATCCCCATCAGATCACCACGACCACGGGTGTAGTTGGCCTTCATTTTTCCCTTTGTGCTGGCATCTTCCTGACGAATGTACTGGCCCGACCATGGATACATTCTGCGTTCGGTGAGCAATTCTCCATCGGCTTCACCAATCAATCCCAGGGCGGCATACTCCCATTCAGCCTCAGTAGGTAAACGGTAATTGGGTAACATCAAACCGTTTTCCCAACGGATCTTGCGCTCATTTTCACCCGGAACGCCCTGGTAGTAGCCGGAGATGTATCCTTCAGTAGTGAAAACATTGGCACCTTGTTGTGCAGAATCGAGCGAAAGGTATCCGTTTTTTACCAGTAAATATTCATTGACACGGTCGGTTCGCCATTTGCAATATTCATTGGCCTGAACCCAACTGACCCCAACAACCGGATAGCTGCTGTAAGATGGATGGCGCAGGTAGTTGTTCACATATGGTTCATTGTATGCCAAAGCACTCCGCCAAACCAGGGTATCAGGTGTGGCAAGACGCTGCTTGTCGGAATTGGGATAAACACTGCCCAGCCACGATAAATAGGTACGATAGTCGTAGTTGGTCACCTCGGTTTCGTCCATGTAAAACGATGCAACGGTTACACGCCTGGGCTGATTGTTCCAGTCGCGCATGACATCTTCATCGATTCGACCCATGATGAAAGTACCTCCCTGCACAAAAACCAACCCCGGTCCGGTTTGTTGTTCCATGTATTCAGGGTCGCTAAAACCAAACAACTCCATATCTTTAGCAGCCCACCCGATGGTTCTGGATGAACTTCCTGATCCTGACCTAAAAGAAGTACTTGACGTCTTTTTGGTATTATTGCAAGCGGTAAGGCCTGCAGCTAAAACTATGATTAAAAACAATAATCGTCTCATTCTCCAAAAATATTACAACGTTTTGCAACAAATATAACTAAAATGATTAATACTTATTGTATCAAAAAATGTTTCTTTACAATCGGGAAAGCGATCGGCAATGTGCTTACACCGCAGCAAATGTAACGCTGTTTCCGGTCATGTATGCAAAGGAAAACGCTCAAAATTTCCACTTATTTTATTCAAACTAAAAAAACGTTCGAATATAATAATTGATTTTGGTGTGCGTTTAAAAACAAAATTGATTTTACAAATGAAACAAATTTTCGTATTAATTACCATCATATTTCTATTTCAAAACCTTAATGCCGGCAACCATTTTAAAAATCAGTCGGTGTTGGTAACCGGAAAATGGATCAGGGTTTCGGTAAAAGATGAAGGAATATGCAAAATCACCTATTCACAGCTTGTGAACTGGGGAATAAACACTCCTGAAAATGTGGCGGTCTTTTCCAATGGTGGATACATGTTGCCTAAAATGAACAGCCAAAATTATCCCGATGATTTGGAAAAAATTCCGGTGTTTCATGCCACTGATCAATCGGGTAACAAAGCCATTTATTTTTATTCTACCGGAACGATCCAGTGGAATTTCAATCAGGATAAAGGGAAATATGAACATACCAGCAATTCATTTTCAAACAAAACATACTTCTATATCAGCAGCGATTTGCCAAAATCGGGAAACCCCGTCAGTAAAGCGGTGGTCAACCAAAATCCGTCCATAACGCTGAGCAGCTTTGATGAGCATTTGCTTTATGAAAAAGAAAACATCAACCTGATCAAAAGCGGACGGCGTTTTTACAGCGATGAACTGATGAAAGCCTTTACAAAGAATTATGTTTTCGAATCGGTCAATGTGGATGCCGCACAGCAAGCCACTTTAACCGTAGCGGCGGCAGCAGGATCTACTTCCAAATCTTACCATGTGATCGAGGCCAATGACCGGTTTGTGGCCAACCAGGAATATCCCAAGATCAGCACCTCGGGCTTAACAACCAACAAGGCCAACCGCCGCGAACTGGATTATCAAATCACCACCGGGACCACCTTAAACATTGCCCTCACTTATCAGGTGGAAGGTTCCATGGGGCAATCATGGCTCGATTTTCTGACCCTGAACCAAACAGCCCGCTTAAGTAAAACCGAAAAGCCCTTAATCTTCAGCAATCAAAAGGCTTTGCAAAACGAAATTGTGCGGTACAGCATTCAGGCTGCCAATGCCAATTATCAACTTTGGGACATCAGCACACCATTGCAACCAGCAGCTGTAACTTATACTCAAAACAATGGTCAGCTTATTTTCAACGATCAGGGCGGAAAAATTTCCAACTATGTTTTATTCAATCCATTGACGGATCAGTTTCTGACTGCCAGTTTTGAAAACGAAGTTGCCAATCAGAACATACATGGCTTACCCATGTACGATTTTGTGATTGTGAGCCACCCTAATTTTCTGAGTGCTTCGGAACGATTGGCCGAGCACCACCGCCAACAAGATGATATGCGGGTGTTGGTGGTCACCACCGATGAGGTATACAACGAATTTTCATCGGGCATAGCCGATGTTGGTGGCATCCGAAACATGATCCGCATGTTTTATACCCGTAAAACCAGCAGCGATTCACTGCGCTATGTGCTGCTCATGGGCGATGGTTCTTACATCAATCATCAGTGGGGTGATAACATCCACAACTACATTCCCACCTATCAATCGGTGAATTCTGAGAATGATGACTCCTTCCTTTCCGATGATTTTTTTGTGCTTCTGGATGAAAATGAAGGAGAATCGACCGGTTTGATCGACATCGGGATCGGGCGGATACCTTGCCGCACGCTGAAAGAAGCCGATCTGGTGGTGGACAAATCCATCCAATATTCCAATCCGGAGGCCATGGGCGACTGGCGCAACGTGATTGCTTTTATTGCTGATGATGAAGACAGTAATGTTCACATGTCCGATACAGAAAAGCTTATCGAACTGGTCAACTCTAATTATCCGGGGTTTTATACTGATAAGATTTATTTCGACGCCTTTAACCAGATTCAAAGCTCCAGCGGAGAACGTTACCCCGACGCCACAGCTGCCATTAACCAAAGGGTGGAAGACGGTGCCCTCATCCTGAATTATGTAGGCCATGCCAATACCCAGTCATTGTCCCATGAGGACGTACTGGGCATCAGCGACATCAATTCCTGGAGCAACCAGAAAAAATTGCCGGTCTTTGTCACCGCCACCTGTGAGTTCAGCCGCTTCGACGACGATAACACCAGTGCCGGCGAACAAATCCTGCTCAATCCGGCTGGAGGCGGAGTGGCTCTTTTCTCAACCACCCGTGTGGTTTATTCTTCCGAAAACTATATCCTGAACAGGAATTTTTACCATTCGGTTTTCATGCAGGACAACAATGGAGAGAATTACCGTTTGGGTGACATTATGCGCAAAGCCAAAAATATGACCTCCAATTCGAGGGAAAACAAGCGCAACTTCTCCTTATTGGGCAATCCAGCTTTGAAACTGGCCTTCCCCAAATTCAATGTTCAAACCTTGTCCATCAACAGTCAGCTTGTTACTGACAGTATCTCACTGGGAGCGCTCGATAAAGTCTCCATTGAAGGTCATGTTTGTGATCATCTTGGCCAAATTCTGGAAAACTTTAACGGAACCGTGGATGCAACCGTGTACGATAAGGAAATCAATGTACAGACCCTGGCCAACAATGGTGGCAGAAAATTTGAATTCAAAACACAGAACAACATCATATACAAGGGCACAGCTTCGGTCGAAAACGGCAAATTCAGTTTTTCCTTCATCATACCCAAAGATATTTCGTACAACATTGACAAGGGCAAAATCCTCTATTATGCCTCCAATGCAGTTGACGATGGAAATGGTGCCACTACCTCGTTCTACATAGGCGGATCGAGCAGCAATCCATTTGTGGACGACAATCCTCCCGAAATTGATATGTTCCTGAACAATAAACATTTCAGGAACAATGACCGGGTTTCGTCCAGCGCCCTGTTGCTGGTCAATCTCTTCGACGAAAGCGGCATTAATACCGTTGGAACCGGGATTGGACACGACATTGTGGCCATTCTCGACAATGATTATTCAAAGCCCATGATTCTGAATGACTTTTACCGCTCTGAACTCAACAGTTATCAGAACGGCACCATCACGTACCCACTGAACAACCTTTCGCCCGGCGAGCACACCCTTTCGATCAAAGTATGGGATGTACAAAACAATTCAGCCAACAGTGAAATCAGTTTCATTGTGGAGGAAGGATTCGAAATCACTGCTGTCAGCAATTATCCCAACCCTGTTACCTTCAATACCACCTTTGTGATTCAACACAATTTGCCGGGTGATATTTTCGATACTAAGGTCGAGATTTTTAACCTCAGGGGAGTGAAGATATATGAAATCAACGAAACTACCGGATCGTACGGATCGGTTGAAACCAACGTGCGATGGGACATTACCGACACTTTTTTCCCGATAGGAAACGAGAAGTTGTTGGTCTACCGGGTCACCATGAAAAACCTGGAAGGTTTACAAGCCACAGGTGCCGGTAAATTCACCCTCATGCAGAATTAATCGCCAAAACAATATGTGAGGTTTCAATTCGTTATTCTATTTTTGGAGTTCAATTTTTGAGAAGCATAAACAAACAACCATGACACGTATCAGCATTATCAGCATTCTATTTTTTCTGTTTTTTACCGGAACCGCATCAGCACAATCAACCACAGGTGCCGGTGTTGTTAGTTCAGCCGTTCCCTTTCTGACCATCGCTCCCGATTCGAGAGGTGGCGCCATGGGCGATGTCGGTGCAGCCACCCTGCCCGATATCAACGCCCAAACCTGGAACCCGGCAAAATACGCCTTCATAGAAAGTAACACAGGGATTGCCCTTTCGTATACACCCTGGTTGCGTAACCTGATTGGCGACATGAACCTGGCCTACCTGGTTGGCTACCACAAACTTGACAAACTGCAAACCTTGTCGGGGAGTTTGCGCTATTTCGACCTGGGTTCCATGCAGTTGTACGACAACACCGGAAACCCAACCAACAGTACCAATCCCAATGAATTTGCAGTAGATATGGCCTATGCCCTGAAATTGTCCGACAACTGGTCGGGATCGGTTGCCCTGCGCTATATCCTGTCCGACATTTTCTCGGGAATAGGCAGTACTGCCGGACAAACCACTACCGACTTAAAGGCCGGACATGCCTTTGCCTCCGATGTTTCTTTTTTCTACAATAAGACCTTCCTCAAATCGAGGAAAGAATCGAACATCGCCTGGGGGGTCAACATATCCAACATTGGCTCAAAAATTTCGTACGATGGTGGCCAGATCAAAGACTTTATCCCCACCAACCTGCGCCTTGGCGGAGCCTATACTACCGATATTGACAAATACAACAAAGTATCTTTTGCCCTGGATTTCAACAAACTGCTTGTTCCGTCACCCGAATATGAAATTATTGACGGGCAGGTTGTTTTTTCTGACCTGGGCAATGCTGATATTGGACCCATCGATGGAATTTTCAAATCGTTCTACGATGCGCCCAATGGTTTTCAGGAAGAACTGTCGGAAATAACGGTTTCGTTAGGCGCCGAATATTGGTACAGTAAGCAATTTGCCGTTCGTACCGGATATTTTCATGAAGCAAAAGATAAGGGTGACCGAAAATTTCTCACCTTTGGTGCTGGCTTGAAAATGAACGTTTTTTCCATCGATTTTTCCTACATCTATACTTTGTCGAGAACCAGTCCGCTGGAGAACACCTTACGTTTTACGCTGGGTTTCGACCTGGAGAATTTCCAGAAACAAGGACGCACTACCAGAAGATAAACCATACCCATGTTTAGAATCGGGAACGGATACGATGTACATGCCCTGGCCGAAGGCGAAACCCTTTGGCTGGGGGGCATCTGCATCCCCCACGAGAAAGGGACCCTTGCACACTCCGACGGCGATGTGCTGATTCACGCCATTTGCGATGCCCTGTTGGGCGCCCTGGCTTTGGGCGACATTGGGCAACACTTCCCCGATACCGACCCTGCATACCGGAACATCGACAGCAAAATTCTGTTGAAACATTGCATGAAACTGGTGAATCAAAAAGGCTACGACCTTGTGAACATTGATTCAACCATTTGTGCCCAACGCCCCAAACTGAAGGATTACCTGCCCGAAATGCGCCAAACCATGGCCGCTTTGTTGGAACTCCCTGCCGAAAACATTTCGGTAAAAGCCACCACTACTGAGAAACTTGGTTTTGTTGGTCGCGAAGAGGGTATGGAAGCTCACGCGGTGGTTTTGCTCCAAAAACGCTGAAACATTTTTTCCACATTATTCTTTGATCAGATGGACCGTTACCGGATAATGGTCGGAATAAGTGACGCGTGGCCGCTTGTATTGGCTTGCCTTGAAATGATCGGAATAAAAAATGTAATCGATTCTGAAAGGTGGCAGTTTACCGCGATAAGTATTGGAAACTCCCCTTCCGGCTTCAATAAAGGCATCGTTCAGTAATGACCTCATGGTTTGATAAGTGTATGAAACAGGAGTATCGTTGAAATCACCACAAACAATCACGGGATAAGGACAAACTTCGATGTGGTTCTTCAACTTTTTAATTTGTATGGAACGTTGCTCGTAGGCTTCGCGCAGCTTACGGCCCAGCTGTTTGACTTCCCTGAACTGTTCCTGCTGAAAGCTCAGGGTGTCGATGATGGTATAATCTTCGGCACGAATTCCGTACGATTGAAGGTGACAGTTGTAAACCCTGACAGTATCACTGTGGATGATCAAATCGGTAAAAATCACCATGTTGTTGGTATCGTTGAAACGCAATTCACCCATGTTCACAATGGGGAAACTGGTAAAAGTAACCGGACCTCCCCATTTGCTTTGATGAGCCAGTTGCAAATGATTGATGCCCGGGAAAAGTGCCTTGAGTTTCAAGGGATTCAAATCTCCCTTCTTTTGCAACTTGGTTTCCTGTAGACAAATGATATTGGCATTTTGTGCGGCAATAAAATCAATGATGGTCCCTTCATCCTTTTTTCCCTTTGCCTCCAGGTAAGAATAAAAGTGAAGCACGTTATAGCTCATCACCTTGATTCCCTTTTGCTCAGCCGATGAACCACTTAACTGAAAATTCTGCATGTGGACATTCCAACCCAACAAAAGAACCAGTAGC
>JAFGVJ010000185.1 GCA_016938055.1 Prolixibacteraceae bacterium | reverse complement strand
ATTCGGGCCCCACTGCTGCGAAGGACTAAGCCCTTCCCTGATGGCAAATTTGCCGGCTTTGGTCAGGGTTGAACTGCTGATGAAAGTATTGAACTGGGAATTGATTTGATTAAGCACGACCTTATCGATATCGGAAGCATAAAAATGATCAAAAAATGAACGGGAAGCTGAGTAAAGGGCCTCTCTTTTAGATGTCATATATGCAGCCACTTCACCTGCAGTTTTGAAAAAGTTGCTGTAATAGTGTCCCTGGATTTTGGTGATTCTCTGATTGAGGCTATAATCAAGGCAACTCAACTCTTCCTTCTCAGCAAAAGCACCATATAAGTTTGGGAAATTCCAGACCAGGAGCACATCCGCCTTCATGGTTTCATCTTTCGCTAGCCTGGCATCAAAACCCAATGAACTGAAACAACGCTGATCGTTGTTTACGGCTTTTCGTGCATATTTCACCCCATCAAGCACCATATTTCTGTTTTCAGTGTCGTTGATGTTTTCGAATCGTGGGTTGACCAGGAGCTTCTCATAATACGGATGTTTGTGCTCCCAGCCCAGGTAATGAGAGTGGTTGGGAGCTGTGGTAAACAATCCCATTTGTCCCCACGAACTTCTGGTAGTATCCATTCCATCGCAACTCATCGAAAAGCCATTGAACCCATTGCCTTCAATCCATTCGGTTAGGAAATATTTATTGACCTCATCATACCCGGTAAGGTTGCGTAGCGAAGCAATTAAGAACACATCCACCGGCTTGTCGGAATGACTTTCAATTTCAAAATTGAAATATACTCCGGGCAAAGAAGAATTTTTGACATCGTGCGGGACAAAAGGTGAAAAGGCCTGCATGGTAATATCAAAAGGCATTTCCTTGTCAGTAAACTTCATGCTAACAAATGGAAAACTGCCATTGTATTCAATGTGTTCTATCGCCGACATCCAGGGATAATAATAGCTTATTCCTTCAAGACCTGCTTCAGAAATTCCGTCGTTGATTTGCAGCAGTTTGATCTGAGGTTTTTCTCCATCAACCTGATAACGTACCAGAAAAAAAAGGTAGGAATCGTGGTCGGAATTGTGCGGAAATGAACGAATGAGCAATGGTTTTCCGGTAAATAAGGGCCAGTTGTTCATGATGCTCCAATGATAAAACTGACCATCTTTTCTAAGTTCCAGCGAACCGGTCCCGATGCCCCCCAATGCAATTCCACTTCGGTTACTGTTGTCTCTGGCATGTTTCATGTTTAAGCCGGTTCCGGCTTGTGCCAATAAAAGTTGAATCGACAAGAGTAAGATGAAGTATGTGCTGAATATTTTCTTCCCCATTTGATCTAAGTTTATGATGAACTAGCACAAAACTAAGGAAGGGTCGCCGGTGGAATGGTTGTTATATTGCTTGTTTGGTTAGTTATTTTAATAGTATTCATTACTTCAACAGAAGAGATACCCCAATGAAAAGAAGAATAATCAACAAGGTTGAGAGAATAAATTCTACAATCACCAGCTTGTTGATGCGTTTGTGCAAGTTATTTGGCAGTTTCATTGGTTAATTATCAGTCATTTCATTGATAGTTTATGCTTGGAACAAAACAAGTTTTGCCCGTTTCACCTAGCGCTCAGTAATTCTTTAGCTGTTCATGTATTCTTTAGGGGTCATGTTGAACAGGTCTCTGAAACAGGTTGAAAAATATTTGGGATTGTTGAACCCCACGGCGTAGGCAATGTCACTGATCCCATAGTTTCCGCTTTTCAAGAGTTTGGCCGCGTTTTTGAGCCTCAGGTTTCGAATAAAGATATTCACCGTTAAACCAGTTAGTGCATTCAGCTTTTTGTATAAGTTTCCTTTGCTAATGGCCAATTCGGCAGCCAGTTTGTCGCCGCCAAAGTCAGTATTGTCAATATTGTCCTCAATAATTTTAATCATCCTCTTCAAAAAGTTGTGATCAATTTCACTGATTTTTATGTTCGCCGGAATAGAATCGATTTCCTGGGTAAATTTTTTGGCTAGAAGCATCCTACTATCCAAAATGTTTTTAATGCGCAATTTGAGTAACTGTGAGTTGAATGGTTTGGTAATGTAATCGTCGGCACCATGCTCAAAGCCTTGTATCTGGCTTTCGACCGATGACTTGGCAGTGAGCATCAAAAACGGGATGTGGCTGGTGAGTTGGTTCTCTTTAACATTCCGGCACAATTCGAACCCGTTCATTTCGGGCATCATCACATCCGAGAGAATCAGATCAGGCATTTGTGCCTGGATCATTTTCCATCCTTCGGCGCCATTCGAGGCCACATTCACATGATACTCATCAGCCAGGTCATCGGCCATGAATTTTTGCATATCGGGATCATCTTCAACAATGAGCACTTTAAAAGAATGGATGGTGGCAGTTCGTGACTGCTGAAATACCGGTCCATTACCCGGAGCATCATCGAGCATAGATCGCGAATAATCCAGGAAAGCAGCGTTATCGGTCTCGTCCGACATTTCCTGATCGGTGTAACAATCGGTACAAACGGGTAAAAATACCTCCATGCTTGTACCTTTACCATATTCTGAAATGGCTTCAATTTTCCCCTTGTGCTTTTCCATTAAATCACGGCAAAGTGATAAGCCAATTCCGGAACTGATTTGCCCGGTTTCACTTTTGGTAGAAATCTGGTAAAACCGATCGAAAATGTGTGGCAAATGTTTCTCCAGAATGCCTTTCCCCGTGTCGGCAACACTTACTTTCACCATCGGCTTTCCTTCCTGCTCAATGGTATCGAGAAAAACAGTAATGGCACCTCCCAAAGGGGTATGATTAAATGCATTAGACAAGAGGTTGAACACCACTTTTTCAATTTTGTCGGCATCAAAATATACCTTGAGGACATCAAATTCGGTAATGAAACTGAAATTGATGTTGTTTTTTCTGGCAAGCCCTTCAAACAGTTCGGTGATGCCAAACAGGAAAGCCACCAGATCGTCTTCGCGGACCTTTAACTTCATGGAACCTGTTTCGATTCTTCTGATTTCCAACAGTTGATTAATCAATCGGAACAAACGTTTCCCGTTTTTGAAGATCAGGTTCAGTTTGTCTTTTACTTTCAGGGTATCGGTATATTGATTGGCATTCAGTAAACTTTCAGTTGGACCAACAATCAGGGTCAAGGGTGTACGGAGTTCATGGGAGATGTTGGTGAAAAACCTGAGTTTCAGTTCATCGTTTTCATGAATCTTTTGAGCCATGCTGGCAATTTCATCTTTTTGCAATTCCAGTAATTCGTTCTGAGCCTTCAGGTTATCGCGTTGAAGGGCAAGCTCCTCACTGCTTTTAATGATGACATGCTGCTGTTCTTTGAGCTGTTGATTGACCAGTTTCAGATCATGCGTACGTTCTTCCACCTGTTGTTGCAAGTGTTTTTGCTGTTTTTTCAACATGCTGATTCTTAATCGTAAAATACTGAAAAACAACAGCAAAACAGCAAAAACCAACGATAATTTAAACCAAAGCTTTTCCCAAAATGGCGGCAACATGGTAATTTTCAGAACGGCCGGTTCAGGCGACCATTTACCATCGCTGTTGGTAGCCCATACTTTGAAAGTGTATTCACCGGTTGGCAAGTTGGTATAGCTTGCAAAACGTTTGGTGGCATCAACCGTATTGGGGACTTCTTCAAAGCCTTCAAGCAGATACCTGAACTGGTTCTTTTTTGAACTGACATAGTTCAGGGTTGAGAACTCCAGTGAAAAAATCCGATCCTTGTGCGTGAGTGTAATGTTATCAACAAAGCTAATGTTCGTTTTCAATAACACACGATTATTGATGGTATCGCAGGCCTTCACAGGATTGTTGAACAGAGAAAAACCGGTTATAACAGGTTTCGCATCGTATGGGTTTTCGTTCAGTTGATCTGGATCGAACCAACTGATTCCATTGATTCCCCCAAAATACATGATCCCCCGTTCGTTTTTAAAATAAGCACATTCATTGAATTCATCGCTTTGCAGCCCGTCTTCGGCAGTGTAGTTACGAACATTCAGGGTAATCGGATCGAAGAAAATCAAGCCTTTATTGCTGCTGATCCACAAATTTCCCTTTTTATCTTCCAAAATACCATGCAAGGTATTGCTCCGGAATCCGTGAGTTTTATTAAAAGTCTCGCAATTTCCGGTTGTTTTGTCAAATTTTATCAAACCGGCATGGGTTGCCAACCACAATATATTTTCGCCATGAATTTGAGGTTCCAAAATAGCTTTGATAATGTTGTCGCCATTGGGGTTCTGATAACTCCTGTTCAGCATGTATGGGGTAAAAGTTTCTGTTTGCGGATCAAAGCTATCCAGTATTCCCAACGAAGTGCCCAACCACAAAATTCCTTCCCGATCTTCATGAATGACGTTGATCCACGAATCGGAAGAACCTTTGCCTCCGGATTCAGATACCGGATAATGGTAAAAATTATTTTGTTGGGCATTGTACCGGATAAGGCCATGACTGGTTCCCCCAAAATAAACATTGTTATCGCGGGTGACACAAATAGTTCTCAATGACCATAATTTAAACGAATGGTCATCGTTGGGATTGTGATGAAAATTCAGGAAACTCTTGTTATCCGGATTAAACAGGCTCACCTTGTAATCGAACAGTCCCAACCATAGCCGTCCATCGTGCCAGGGTTCTATGGCACCTACAATATTGCCCGGAATCTGCTTGGCCAAAGAAGCCGTAACATACTTCGGGTTTTCAAACGCTTGTTCAAAATGATGATAGCTTTTTTGATCAATTCGTACGATTGTCAGTCCGGCTTTGGAGCCTACATAAATGTTATTATCACGGTCTTCGTAAATGGAATAAATCTCGTTATTGGGAATCCTTGGCGGGTAGTAATGCTGATTGCTGATGAGGTTAAAAGCTTTGTTATTCAGGTTGGTTTTCAGTACACCATCTTTTTCTGTACCCAACCACAACAAACCGGTTTTACTGATGTACAATGATTTGATGAAGAAGTCCTTGATCTCGCTAAACGATTTTGAAATAATGGGGATGTTCTCCTCGTTGCTCAAATTGGCATCGAAACGAAACAATTTTCTCGATAAAGTGGCCGAAGCCCAGATATTACCGTTTTGATCTTCACTGATTTTATTGATTTTATACCCTAACGTAGGACTCAATAATCTGGAATTCCATTGATCATCGTGCTTCGATAGTTCGTAAAGACCGCCTATCATCCCCACCAAAATTCGTCCCTGAGTGCTTTGATAAATGCAGAGAATACTGGCTTCTTCGTTAATGATTGTTGATTTTGTGAGGATGTTGGTGAAGGTATGCGTGCCTGTGTTTTTATTCAATTCAATGATCACTGCTCCACCGATAGGCGCTCCGGCAATCACCGTTGAATCGTTCAACACCTTCACAATTGAGATGACTGAGTCGTTGTTCGATTTGAAAAGTTCATTTTTGTAAAAATTGATAAACTTCTGATTTTTAACTTCAAATTTCGACAAACCTCGTTGAGTACCTATCCAGATATTTCCTACCTGATCGCCATCCAGAGAGATAATCCGATTGTCGATCAACGATAAATGGTTGCCGGGTTTATTCTGAAAAACGGTAAAGGAATCGCTTTCGCGGTGGTAAAAGTTCAGTCCGTTTTGAGAACCAATCCAAAGCTGATCGTTCACATCCTCATAAAACATGTTGAACAGGGAGGAATTCAGCGGCTGAATGACGTTGGTCGAAATAGATCCTTCAGTTTCTTCGTCGGTTTTATAGTTGTAAAAAAGATCCTTATGGGTATCGAACCGGTTGATGCCGCTTCCCTGGAATAAAATCCAGATTTGGTCTTTTTTATCCATGTAGATCGAATTGATCCAGCTTGATGAGGGATGCCGGGGACCTTCGCCCGATTGGTATACTTTGAATCCATACCCGTCGTATCGGTTAATGCCATCCTGTGTAGCGAACCACATAAAGCCTTTTTGGTCTTCGACACAACCGGAAATCAAACTGTGCGAAAGGCCATCGGCAATATTAAGTTGCTCAAAAAAAAGCTGTTGCCTAGCACCAACACCTTGAAAGGTGAAAAGTGCAATCAGCAATAAAAAAAAGGAAAAGTGCCCCATCAACTACTGTTTTTCGTTCCCCAAAAAGATACTGATTTTTAAAACCAAAACCATCCAAATATGATAAAAAGAAACTGCCCTTACAGGCAGCTTCTTTCAAGGTATTCAATCACTAAGTAATCCTAAAAACTCATTTTTTATTAAACGCAAAAGTAAAATCCTGAGTAGTTTCACCATTGGCCGCAAGTATCCTGAATTTGGGTGTGCCTGTTTCAAAATCAAGTTGAATCGCTCCGTTCAGCTCCCGATCGTTATAATAAACCCTTGCATTTGAGGAAATTGGCGTAATAGCCAGCACTTCCACTTTTGAAAGATCGGCTGACTGCCCAACTTCGAAAAGGACCACGCCCGCATCGTTGTTAACTTCGCCTTTTGCTGACTTATTGGAACCACCTTCAGGATAACGTATCCTCACGGAACCAATACCAGTGCGATTATCGTTTACCTCAATTTCAATTTCAATGATTTCTGTTATTTCTTCATCGCCCCAGTTACCATACGATGTTGCAATAAATTTGGAGATTACAACCCCGTTGGTATCGTTGTACATGGCCGAAAAAGTGTTCGAACCTTCGGGCAGTTCAACACTGGTACATCGGGATGCAGGATAGTTCTCCCATTCGTATCCTTTCAAACCGCTGTAAAAAGTAAGAAATTCAAAATCGCCTGTAATGGTATAGGTCACACTATTCCCTGCATCCACAAGGTTAACATCGGGCTCAATGTTGACATTCAGTACCGCAGGTTCTTTGGTGCAGGCGGCCATCAGCAACGCTGAGGCCATTATCGTTAAATAGTTTATTCGTTTATTCATCGCTCAAATTTTTTTGCATTATTACCAACCTGCGTTTTGTTTCATGGCTCCGCGGCTCAAATCAATTTCGCTTTGCGGAAGCGGCAGGTATTCATGTTTTCCTTTCACAAAGAAATTATCAGTGCCATTGGGCCCGGTTTGTCTGCTCAGGATTTGCTGTAAGTCAATTCCCCAGGTTTCGTCAAAACTCCAACGAATCAAATCGAACCAGCGTAAGGTTTCAAAAGCGAGTTCTACATCCCTCTCATGAACAATGGCTGCATGGTTAAGTGTAGTTACAGCGGGCATATCAACCCTTGCCCGCACCCGGTTGAGGGCTGCTAGTCCTTTGTCGACATCTTCACCGAGCAGGAGACAAGTTTCAGCATACATCAGTAAAACATCGGCAAAACGGATCACCACCCGGTTTACCGGATCGTTATTGGGGGCATTCTTTTCATAATAGACCGGAAAATAATACTTTTTCAAAGCAAAGGCTCCGGTAGGAAAGGTATTGCCGGTTTCGGGAATCAACCCACGCTTTTGAGCCACTTTTTTGGTGTTGCCTGCAGCAGTAAACACTTTACCAAAATTTGGGCTCTCTGGCCTGACTTCCAGCGGGTCACCATCGATATAAAAAGTAGCGTAGGCACGGGGATCTTTCGCAAAACCAAGGTTAGCAAGAGTTCCGCCATTGTCAGTCGCTTCAAATTCATCCCACAAATCGGGGTGCCCTTCATGGTTTTTATAACTTGAACCGTGAATACTAAAGTAAGCTGAGTTCAAAGTACCGGACCACATCCAGCCTGGCAACCATCCTGTACCCTGGTGCTCATCGTTGTATTGAACTTCCCAAACCGATTCAATGGTATTTTCTCCCTTGTATAGATTATCGCCCGCGGGCAAATCAACATAAGAAAAATTGCTGAGTATGGCATAGAGATAATCCTCTTTCGCTTTGGGGGCTTTGGGTAATACCAGATTGTAGACCCCGGAAGCAATCACTTGTTCAAACATGCTTTTGGCCACTTTCAAATCATCGGTTGAACTGCCGCCAAACCGCTTATAATAATGATAATGCTTGTAAAGCATTGCTTTCGCCAACATGGCTCGTGCAGCACCCGACGTAATACGACCTGCATCTTCGGGGCCCCAGGTATCTGGCAGTAATTCAGCAGCAACAGTCAAGTCTTCTTCCAAACGATTCCAGAAATCTTCCTGTTTTCCGTTGCTCATTGCCACATTGATATCGTCGGGCATGTTCAGGTCGTCGTAAAATGGAGGTGCATCAAAAGTGGTCACTGCATAAAAGTAGTAAATACCCCGCAACGCCCTGGCCTGCCCCATATACTGTTCACGCATTTCGGCTGTAAGCCCGTCAACATCTTGCCGTTCGTTAAGCCTCTTGATAAACATATTGGTGCGGTAAAAACCCATGTAAAGGTCGCGGAACATGGTGTTGATATTGCTGAATGTTGGGTCAAATGTCAGCAAATCCATGCTGGTACTTTCAAAAAGTATCCGGTCTTCAAAAGTTCCAAACATCATCTGATACTGATGACCGAATAAGCCACCATGTGCCAGTGGAGTATACAGGCTGTTCAATGCCATCCAGAAATCGTTCTGGGTTTGGTAAAAGCTACCGTCGGTCAAAGCATTTTTATTCTCAACATCGAGGTATTCCTTCGAACAGGAAACTGACAGAGAGAGCAAAAGCACCAACGCAATTATATGGATCGATTTATACATAATTCTTGTCTTTTTTTTGTTCAACCATTAGAAATGAATCTGTAAGCCAATATTTACTGCACGTGGCACAGGATAGGAGCCCCAGTCGTTACCCGGACTAACAGGATCACCTACCGAAGGAGCCTCAGGGTCGCGACCTGTATAACTGCTAACTGTGAGGAGATTTGTAAAGCTTGCATACATGCGCGTATAAGATAATCCCAACAGTTTGATGGCCGACGAAGGCAGCGTATATCCAATCTGCAGATCTTTCAACCTGAAAAACGAAGCATCCTCGAGGTACCAGCTTGAAATACGGTCGTTTTGGTTTTTATTGTTCAGGTCGGCCCTGACGTATTTCTCTGAAGGACGATCATCGCGGTAGTAATTCAAACCATAGTCCCTGAGTTTGTTGTGGTCGAGATCTTGCGAAGAAAAACCTTCAATTCCTGCACGCAGGTGGTTGTATATCTGATAATTCTGCATGCCATAAAAGAACGCCGAAAGATCGAAACCCTTGTATGTCAATTCAATGTTGAGGCTGTAGGTAAAATCGGGGATGGCTTTTCCAATAAAGGTACGGTCCAGATCGCTCACCACACCGTCCTTATTGAGGTCTTTGAACATTAAATCGCCGGGTACCGGAAAACCTGTCAAAGGTTTTGCAAAAAGATAAATCCCTTCCGCATCGAAATCATCGGGAGTAACAATTCTTTCCGCAATATAACCATAAAAACTACCAATGGCGTGACCTACTGCAGTACGGTTGTTCCCCGAGGTGATGTCCTCAACGGGCAAATATTTCACTTCATTTTTAACCGTGGTCAGGTTGGCAGTGACTGCGTAGCTAAAGTCTCCTTGCTTATCGCGGAACGAACCTGTAAAGTCAAAACCCCTGTTTTGGATATCGCCCAAGTTCACCCAGGGAGCTCCGGCAGGCTGTACCCTTCCGAAAGCACTGGAGACCGTACGTTTCACCAGTAAATCGTTTTGGTTTTTGATATAATATTCAGCGTTAATTTCAATTTTGTTATCCAACATGTTGAGGTCGAAGCCAATGTTCAGCATGCTGGCTGCCTCCCATTTTATGGAAGGATTCCCAAAACTATGGATCACGTTCAATGCCGGTACTACCACTCCGCCAATCACCGGTGAGAAGTTGGTAAACGGATCGATCAGCGATTCGTATTGGAAGTTGCCGATGTTGGAATTTCCGGTTTGTCCGTAACCCACCCTGGCTTTCAACATCGAAATGGACTCAACGCCTTCAAGAAAATCCTTATCGATTCGCCAGGCAACCGAGGCAGAAGGAAAGGTACCCCAACGGTTGAGTTCACCAAATCGTGAGTTACCATCGCGGCGCAAACTGGCAGTCAGAAAATACTTGCCGGCATAATCGTAAATCAACCTGCCCAGATACGATTCGGAACGGAAAGGACTATAATAACCGTTCACTCTACGGCCCTCTTCATAGGCCATTACCAACTCGTTGAGCTTTTCATAGGGAAAACCATCGGCAGTACCTTCGATACTATGTCCTTCATATTTTCGGACCTGATGAACAGCAGTAACATTCACCTGATGGGCGCCAAATTCTTTGCTAAAGGTCAACTGATTTTCCAATCCCAGGGTAACATTCTCCCAATAGTTTTCGGTGAGTGATGCCTGCCCAACAGAACGCACTCCAAGATCGAAAGCAGGTACCCATACTTTTCTTCTTCCGGAGGTAAAATCCATCGAAGGTGTGGTTTTAAATGTGAGCCCCGAGAATGGTTTAATTTCCAGATAAACATTGGTCAGTACATTGGTACTGTACGACCGGTTGTCGCCTATTTCCATCGGTCCACGCGGATTCGGCTTATCGTTTCCACCGGTATTTAATACGGTCACCGTTTCGCCGGCACTATTTACAAATTCGAAGGGAACTTGTGGCCCCTCAAATCCTTCCTTATTATTTTCGTTGTACACCCTCATCAAAGGCGAAGCAATGAGCGAAACCTGCCATGGGTTGCCCTGATGTGTATGCGGGGTTTGGTTTTGAGAGCGGGTGATGGCCACACTCTCCCCTATTTTCACGTATTGGCCCAATTCGGAGTCGCTGTTGATCCTGATATTGATCCTTTCGGCAGCAGAGTTGAGCTGTATGCCCTTCTCATCGTAGTAATTCATGGAGAAGCTGTAGTTGGATCCTTGTCCACCCCCTGACACATTCAGGTTATGGTTATGCCCAAATCCCTGTTGGGTCACTTCATCCTGCCAGTTGGTTCCTTGTTGCCAGCCATCGCCATAATACCACTGGCGGAAATCACTTTTATAAGCATCGTTCACCAGCTGCCCCGCCTCTTCGTATAAGTTTGAATAAAAATTGACATATTCATCGGCATTCATCATGTCGAATTGATGGGGAACGCGGCTTAAAGTGACATATGCAGAGTAATTCACTTTTGGGGTTCCTGATTTTCCCCTTTTGGTGGTCACAATGATCACTCCGTTGGCGCCATCGGCACCATATATTGCAGCCGAAGAAGCGTCTTTCAAAACCTGCATGGTTTCAATATCGGAAGGGCTTACTGATGAAAGGCTACCGGTAATGACCCCATCGATCACGTAAATGGGATTGGGGTTCATGTTAATGGATCCGATCCCCCTGATCCTGATCTGGGCATCGCTGCCCGGCGAACCCGTATTACTGACCATTACACCCGAAGCACGTCCTTGCAAAGCCTGCGTAAAGGTAGCTGCCGGAGTACGGGTAAGATCTTTGGCCGATACCACTGCAACCGAACCGGTTAAGTCTTCCTTTTGAACGGTACCGTAACCAATCACCACCACATCATCGATATCGATGGCGTTGGCTTTTAAAACCACATTGATCACGTTTTCGTTACCAATAGGAACTTCGGTTGATGTATAACCAATGTAACTGAATACCAAAACATCGTTGTTGTTGTTCGCCCTGATCTGGTATGCACCATCGAGGTTGGTAACAGTTCCGATTGTACTACCTTTAATGACAACGGTAACACCCACTAAGGGGGAATTATCGTTAGCATCAGTTACGATTCCTGTGATTGTTAATTGAGCATAAGCACTGACTGACAGATACAGCATGATCAGGATGATCAGGCTAAACCGTTTCAGTTGTGCTCTTTTGTATTGATCCATCATACTTTAGGATTTAGAAAATTAGTTAGTATTTAATCTCAAAATAGTCCAACATTCAATAGCCGGCACCTTTGTTCTCAAGTATCCAAAATGTACCTGAAACAAAAGTATTGCTCCTTTACTTCTAAGGAGTTTGCTATTTTAATAATGTGGTTTGTTATTTTTTCTGAAGAAACTAATCCACCAACCAATAGGCTGTCGAACTTTCTTTGTAACCTATCCGATGGGCAATGGCGGATATTTGCTGCCCTTTTTGAACAGTAATCACATCATTGTAAAGAAACCAATGTTTGTGATGGTATCCTTCGCCATTTATTTGATAGACAATTGATGCGCCGGGTGTAGAAGAGGTGATCTCCAAATATGAATCACGTTGATGAAAAACAGGTGCTGAAGTAATGGGCTGTATGCCATTGGGCCACATACTGCCAAGCAGCGCTTTCTCTGTTCGGTATTTGACCCCTTTATCATCGATGCTGTTGACCCATTCCAGGTGAGCCTTTCGTAAGCGGTTCAGGGCCTTTTCATGTTCAGGGTTACCAAGCAGGTTATTCAATTCATAAGGATCATTTTCAACGTCGTAAAGTTCTTCTTCGGCTTTGGTTTTCCTGAACCAATATTTCTGATCGTCGTTCAATAAATTGTTTTCTTCAGCGGCCAGCAACTCTTTCATGGTGTTCAGCTGTTTTCTATACTGAATATCGAGGTAGGCACCAATATCGGGCCTATAATTCCGGATGTATCTGTAACGCTGATCCCTCACCGATCGGCGGCAGTCGAACCACTCATCCATACGATCACGAGCCGCATAAACATAGGTTCGGGGTGCAGATTTTTGATTACCAAGAAATGCTTGTCCCTGCATATACCCTGGAATTTCAACATCGGCCAACGATAAAAGAGTGGGTGGGATATCAACAAAACTGCACAATTCATCAACAACTTCGCCTGCCCTTATTTGATCCGGAAACCGGACGATAAACGGTACCCGCGTACCGGTTTCAAGCACTTCGCGTTTTCCGCGGGGCAATGGTCCTCCATGATCGGAATAGAAAATAATGATGGTTTTATCTAAAAGTCCATCCTTTTTGAGTTGGTCAATGATTTCTCCAACTTCACGGTCCATGATGGTATTATTGGTATGCATTTGTGCAATGTCGAGTCTTATCTTTTCGGTATCGGGATAAATGGGCGGTACCACAACACTGTCGGGGTGAACGACCAAAGGCTCACCTATCCAGTTATTGATTTGTGATTCGTGACTGCGCATAAAATTGAAAATGGCAAAAAAGGGCATCTCCTTATCTGGGCGGTTTCGCCAGTGGGCATACCGGCTCGATTCGTCCCAAGCCGATTTTGGCGCAACAAACTGATAATCCTCCTTTTCATTATTGATACAGTAATAACCGGCAGTTCGTAAAAATTCAGTATAACATTTAACCTCAGGTGGAGGGGTACATTCGTAGGGCGGTATTTGCAACGAATCAGGCACATTCATCACATGGTGTGCATTGTTTGTTCGCATGTTGTTACCCCCTATCGACGAAGGGTACATACCGGTAATCAGCGCATTCCTGCTGGGTGCACAAACTCCTGCTACCGAATACATATGGGTGTACATTACCCCTTCGGAAGCCAGTTTATCGAGGTTTGGAGTGTAGGCCACCTTATCGCCATAACATCCCAGGAAGGGGCTAATGTCCTCGGCAACCAAACAAACTATATTATAGCGAACATTTGCTTGTTCACGGTTATTCAGATTACATCCACATGTGGCGAAGATGAATAGCATCCAGAAGTACGGCTGTATCGATTTCATTTTTCTTCATTTCTAATACACCTAACCGACATAAGATTGGTTTTCAGGTAATATGGAACAACAATCATGCGCTTATACTTAGGGGGTTGAGGGTACCAAAAGCCATCCAACTGTACCGACCAGGCATGTTGTATGTCCGACTCATCGGCAGCCCAATACAAAGCCCATTGTTTGAGCCTGCTGAATTGTATGCCATTGCTTCCTCCCGAAGGAATGGCATTAAACCCTGTTTCGTTGGTTCCATCCCAAGGGATTATATCCTTGGCCGACGCTTTAATTTTTTGTCCTGCTTCGTCAACACCCAGAAAGTTAGACAATACTTCCCATTCGCGAACCGTAGGTAAATGCCAACCATCGGGGCACACCTCCAGGGCTGTTTGCCAGGTATAAAGCCCGCCGAATTGTTCACAATTAGCCGATGAATGATCGTAACAGTATTTGATGATTTCGCTCCCTGTATACTCTTCAACAGCACCCGAAAATGTTCCATAATCGAAGTTCTTAGCCATCCATACCTGATTGCCAATGATCACTGTAGGATAAGTTTTCCCATCACGTTGGTCAATAAATACCGCATCCTGGCTGATTGCAGAATGGGGAAACACAAGCATTGATACAACAAAAAAACAAATGAATAACGCTTCCTTTTGATACATAGCACCTGTTTTAGGTTTCCTAAGTCAAAGCTAAATAATTATCACGGTGAAGATGTCGGTTATTTTCCAGAAAAAGTACAATTATTCAAGGCTGAAAGAATAAAAAAATAGTGTACTCATTTTATAAAATAGTGAAATCAATCCAAATGCGGGTACTGTATTTTTACACCAATTCATTCAACCCTAAAAAAGTTACCATGAGACAACTGCTAGTTCTATTTTTCGTGTTTTGCATCACAATCGGGTACGGAAATGCTCAGGATACCAAAATCAATTATGATTTCAGTGACGGACAAGCTCATTTTGTTCCCATCAATTCTGACAACAATCAACCATCGTATCAGCTAAATGTTGAAAACGGAGTATTAAAGATGACGACTAAAAAGCGATTACAGGACTGGTCGTTTTTAGGTTTGTTTGGACTGAACCTCAACCTTTCGCAAATGCCAACACTTGAGCTGGCCGTCAGAACCAATGCACCCGGCATTTTCAATGTCCGTATCAAATCGGAAAAGAGAAGCAACACCGCTGAAATGGAACAGATATCGGTTTCGATCAGTATGAACCCATCTGCCGAATTTGAAACGCATTTTTTCAACCTTGCTTCACTGATTGATGCAACACCTGACTTTGATGTATCAAAAATCAAAGAAATTCAAATTGAACCTACAAAAGACTGGAATTCAACCTATACGGCGGTGGTCGAACTGGATTACTTCAAAATGGGATTTAGCGAACCGCTCCCATCGGGGGGAAATGGCTTTGCCGAGAATTTCTTAGCAGGTTCACTTCCCGCTGGTGCAAAACCATCATCACGTTTTACGCTGTCGGTCGAAAACAATGCCTTAAAAGTAGTTGTGAACCGCAATTCAAACCGTTGGGCCTATTTCGATTATGAACTGGGGGCTTTGTATGATTTCAGTGCTAACCCTTTTGTTAACCTGAAAGTAAAAACCGAGAACGACTTGGTAATGCAGCTATTCCTGATCGACGAAGACGGGAAAGGCTACAAGGCTGAACTGACCGGATCGCAATTCAAATACGATGAACTCATTGCCAACCAATACCACTTTGAGCAGGCACGATTTTTCAAAGGCGAAAGTTTTGTGGAAGCGACCTTTGATTTCAGCAATGCTCTTGCAGGAAAAATTGACCTCACACGGATTGTTGCCTTGCGAATTGTTACCAACGGCACCGCTTTAACTTACTCAGGGACTTTTTACATCGACGAAATTAAGGCCGGTACCGAGGCACTGCCCAAAGCTTACATCGGTCAACTGCCCGATGTGACTTTCCCCCAAGTGAACCTTACCCCCAAAAGCATGGTCATCCCTGAAGTTCACAATGCCGAAACCATTGAGGTAAGCGGTGCCAACAACCTTATTTCCAACGCAACAGTTAGCGCTATCAATTACCAAACTGCTAACGAATATTACAAAACCACCACCTATGGACATGCCTTCCTGCAATTCAATGTCAATCAGGGTGCTTCGGGTAAAGAAAAAGTAACCCTCATCGCCAAAGGCAAAAACGGATTTGCCGACAACACCATGGAGTTTTATCTGACCATAGCTGGCAACAACCCTCCTTCAATCGACCCGATAAATAATCTGGAGGTGCTGACCGGCGAACCCCTCGCGGTTCAATTAAGCGGAATAAGCGACGGAAACCCCGAAGCCAGCCAAACACTTACCATTGAAGCAAGCAGCGACAATGTTTCGGTGATCAATCAAATCGC
This sequence comes from Prolixibacteraceae bacterium, assembly GCA_016938055.1. Taxonomy (GTDB): domain Bacteria; phylum Bacteroidota; class Bacteroidia; order Bacteroidales; family Prolixibacteraceae; genus Roseimarinus. The sequence goes on along the minus strand of JAFGVJ010000185.1, from coordinate 14,874 downwards.
TGTAGTATATGAACAAGGCGCTTCAAAGGGACATCTGGAATTCACTCCTGAAAGCAAAGGTGAGGCCAACATAAGGGTAAAAGTGACCGACGATGGCGGAGCCAGTGTTGAAAGAACATTCAAGGTGGGAGTTTTCGAATTGCTCAATGGTGTTCCAAGCATCCAACCGGTTTCAAAAATTGATCTTTACACTACCAGTGAACCTTTTACCGTTCGCTTAAGCGGAATAAGCGATGGCGACAACATGAGCCAGACTCTCAGCTTCAACATCGAAAACAGCAACAATGCCGTACTGCTTCAACCTGTCGTGGACTACCATCAAGGGGAAAACCACGCACAAATGACCCTTACTCCTACCGGACAACAAACCGGTACAACAACCATCACTTTGACCATCACCGACGATGGTGGCAATGCAAACAACAACGGGCACCAAAGCGTATCCATTGAATTGGAGGTGGAAGTGACCGAAAAACCGGTATCGGGATATGCGATCGATTTAGCCCAAAGTAACATACTGTCGATTTTCGGTCCCGAAGGCAACAACGTAAACTACTTCCTGGCCATTGTTGATACGCTCGGAAGCAAAGCCTTACGCATACGCATGAAAGACAAGTGGACCTATGGCGGAATTTTTATGACCCTGCCTCAGGAGCTGAACCTTGCCGAAAACCCCATCGTGTCCTACGAAGTTTTCTCTGTTCAAAACCCCAGCTGGCACTGGAACTATTTCTACGATGCCCATGGGCGTGACGGCAGCATCAACCGAAACATCGAAAATTCCACCAGCCATCAGTATCAGGCAGCCGTCAATACATGGACTACCTTAACCTTCGACTACCGCGAACCCGGTGACCTCAACAACAGCATTGGAGAAGCCATCGACGCTTCGAGGATCAACGGTTTGCTGCTGAACATGCACAATGCAAAACCAGCCTGGCCCTTTACCGATGCCAGCGGATTACTCTACATCCGGAACTTCAAATTTGGCGATCAGGCCGATTTTACAGCAAGCGAAACTGTTTGCACCATCAACCAGCCTGCCAATCCGGTTTTCCTCGAAAACAGCGGAACAAAAAGTATGCTGCTCACAGGGATTACAAACGGTAAAAACTCAAGCGAAAATATAAGCATCACAGCATCTTCCTCCAACAGTTCGGTCGTTGACCAACTTTCACCCGGAACTATTGGCGCTGATGGAACTGTCGCACTGAGTTTCAAAGTGCTCAACGACGGAACCTCCAACATCACCTTAAAAATCGAAGCTTCAGGTTCAAAATCCCGTGAAGTTATGTTTAGCGTTACAGTACTGAAAGCCAATGCAGCCACGTCAACCATCACTTATAGCATCGATGACGCCCAACAAACCATCCGGGGTTTTGGAACTTTCCAAACCGATGCCCGTTTTGCCGATCTCTATACTCTGGATCTTGGAGCTTCGGCTGTTCGGATCGGGATCATCGGCAACCAGTGGGAACCGGTGAACGACAACAACGATCCCAAGGTGATCAATATGAACGGTTTTAATTTCAATGCTTTCGACTGGGATTATTTCCGAAAACTCAAAGAACAAGGCGTCAAAACCTTCCTGCTCACTTCGTGGAGCCCGCCGGCCTGGATGAAACGCAACCTGAGCCTCGACCACCGGGAACAAGCCATTGAATGGGAAAAAACCGACAACATCCTCGAAACATATTATTACGAAGAGTTTGCCGAAAGCATGGCCGCGCTGGCCAAAGCATTCAAAGAACGTTGCGGCATCGACCTGACAGCCATTGGCTTGCAAAACGAACCCTATTTTAATGAACCTTACGCTTCGGCCATCCTGAGTGGAGTACAGTTTGCCAAATTGATCAACATCACCGGCGAAAGGTTTAAAAAAGAAGGGCTTGAACAAATCGGATTCTACATGCCCGAACAGGTTTTTGGACTGGGCTGGGGCGATTACAGCAACGAAGGTTACCTCAACTCACTGAAAGCGAATGCCGAAGCCGATGCTTTCTGCAGCTATTTTGCGGTGCATGGTTACGACGGAAGCGGCATTACTTCGGGCTTCCCCGACTATTCGAACTGGAACAAGCTTTGGGAGCTTGCCTCAACAGGGAACCATCCAAAGGAGATGTGGATGACCGAAACGCACATCGGATATCAGGATTGGAATTCAGCCATGAACACAGCAGGCGCCCTGCACGGGTCGCTGTGGGCAGGGAATATTTCACTTTGGACCAACTGGTCGTTTGAAGATATGCAGCTGACCAAGAACCAACCCAATTCCACCTTCTATGCCAGCAAGAACTACTTGAAATACATTCGCCCCGGCGCGGTAAGGGTAAATACTGCTTCCGACAATCCCGATTTAATGCCAACCGCGTTTATCAACGAGGATGGGAAATTCGTGATGGTGATCATCAACAAAGGCAGCAAAGCCATTCCGGTTGATTTAAAGGGGAAAAAACTTCCTTCCACTTTTGAGCTTTACCGAACATCGCAGTTTGAAAATTTTATCAATGACGAAACTTTCAAACCCAACGAAACAGTCTTGATTGTACCGGCAAGTTCCATCATCACCCTGGTTGCCGAAACGATGAATACCCTGAGTATCGACCCGATTGATGATGTGAAAGTGCCCAAAAATGCTGCGCAAACCATCAACATCACCGGCATCTCGACCGAAAACGGATCGATTGATGACCTTTCCATAACTTTCATCAATTCCAATGAAGCGCTGTTTAATGCCTTTACGGTTTCAGAAATTTCGAACAACGGAACTGCATTGATCGATTTCACTTCTCAAAACGACCAGATGGGAGAAGCTCACATCAAGGTCATCGTGACCGACCAAACGGGCAACTCGGTTTCAACGGTTTTCACCATCACTGTTGGTAATGTTGGCATTGAAAAATACCATTCACTAAACAAGGACTATAAACTGATCAACCAAAGTGAAATGGGCAAGGTGATGATTGAAGTGAACGAAAGCAGCTTCAACACCTATCGGCTGTTTGATGTCAACGGAAAGGTTCGGTCAAAAGGGAGTTTGATCCAAAAAACTACTGAAATTGATGTGAGCGATTTACCGGCAGGGATCTATTTCATCAATCTGAATGGAAAAACAAGCAGCCAATCAGCAAAGTTCTGGGTAAAATAAACAAGCTTATCAAAAAGAATATGCAACTATTATCAAGAATATGAAAAGGATACCACTGATCACTATGATGCTTATGGGCATTGCTTGCAGTTTAAATGCAAAATCTTACCAGGTAGCGCCCTGGGGCAACGACCATAACCCCGGCAACGAATTGGCTCCCTGGAAGACCATCCAAAAGGGCTGCGATGAAGTACTGGCCGGCGATACACTCATCATCCGCGAAGGTGCTTACCGCATTGAACGCGAAATAAGGCCGAAAAATTCGGGCACACCCGATCAATGGATCACCTATCAAGTATTGCCCGGTGAAAAAGCTGTGATCGATGCTGAAAACTTTATTGCTGCCGATGCCGAAGGTACTTATCCATCGCGCAAAGGGCTGGGCAGTTTCCACATCGAAAAAGTGAGTTACATCAGGGTGGAAGGCCTCCATGTGCGCAATTCCCGCAGCGCCGGTTTCATTGTTCGGGGGCCTTCGGATCATGTTGAACTGATTCACTGCAAAACCGACCGCTCGTACAACTCGGGCATCGGCATTTGGTATGCCGACCAAGTAAAAGTGCTGCACTGTGAGGTAACCCGTGCCAATGAACCCGAAATGCGGGTGCCGGGGCAAACCATGGGCAGGGAAGCACCTCACGAGGCTATATCAATTTGCGGGGCCAAACATTTTGAGGTAGCCTACAACCATGTTCACCAAGGTTTTAAAGAAGGCATCGATGTGAAAGAAGTGAGCGCCCTGGGTGTGGTACACCACAATTACGTACACGATATGCCCCGCCAGGGCTTGTATGTCGATGCCTGGTTCGGCCTGCTGCACGAAGTGACCTTCCATTCCAACATTGTGCACGATTGCGAATGGGGGTTCGCTATTTCGGTCGAAGGAAAAGATTCGGAACTGAAAAACCTTGCTTTTCATCACAACATCCTGTACAACAACCGGGCTTCGGGCATTATCTTCGGGGTTTGGGGGCACGATAGACCCCGCTCGGGCATCGAAATTTACAACAACACCCTTTACAACAACGGAAGCCCCGGACATTGGGCCGGCTCTACCGGTGGTATCGATATGCGCTCACACCAAAGCACAGAGGTTTCCATCTTCAGGAACATCATTGTCAACAACTGGGCCTACGAAATAGGACTGGCATTTGAGCCCGAAAAAGTGAACGATGAACTAAAAAAACGGAACATCAACATTGAAGACAACATCACCGGACCTTTTAAAGATAAAAAAAGCGACTGGTCGTTTTTCGAACGGATTTCGGCAGGCTATTTACCCGGGAACAACATCGAAGCCGATCCGCTTTTCACCGCTCCATCGAAAGGCGATTTCAGCATCCCCTTCCAATCGCCCGCTGCCGGAAACGCAGCACTGCTGAAGGCCACGGGAGAAGAATTCTATTACGGTGCGCTCAGACCGGGTGAACGCAGCTGGTTGGAGATGAGGTAGGAAGACAGAAGACGGAAGACGGAAGATTTTGCAGAAAATGTTTGAATAATTGCGAAATTAGCCTGACACCATTAAAATTTTTTACAGATGATAAGGCAAGCTAATAGAATGAAAACAATCGTTTTTCTTACGCTACTGGTTCTGGGTTCATTGAATCCCAGCAAAGCAATGATCAAGCCCGCCGGCTTGTTGTGCGAATATGCCAGCAATCCCGCAGTGGTGGATATTGCCCAACCCCGGCTTTCGTGGGTAAATATGGCCGATGAAGGAGAACGCGGTCAGCAACAAACAGCCTGGCAGGTACGGGTGGCCTCTTCTGTTGAAAAATTACAAAAATCCGACTTGTGGGACAGTGGTAAAATATCCGGAAACCAGTCGAACCGGATACGCTACGCCGGGAAAGCCCTGATATCACGACAAGACTGCTGGTGGCAGGTCAGGGTCTGGGATAAAGACGGTGTTGTGTCAGACTGGAGCGAACCAGCCTTCTGGCACATGGGGTTATTGAACCCTTCCGATTGGAAAGCGCAATGGATAGGCGCTCCCTGGCAGGGCGAAGAAACCTTGAAAAAACCCGGTTGGCCGGGCGATTTTCTGCCCGATGAGTTACCTCCTCCGGCACCCCTGCTCCGAAAATCGTTCAACATCAACAAAACCATCGAAAAGGCGGTGGTTTACACCTCTGGACTGGGCTACTTCGAAATTTACCTGAACGGCCAAAAAGTGGGCGACGACGTACTGGTGCCCAACCAAACCAACTATGGTAAACGAGACGAACTGATGAATCAAAGCATCCCCCTCCCCGACGATTTTACCGAATACAAAGTGATGTACCTGGCTTATGATGTTACAAACATACTGGTGAACCGAGAAAATGTATTGGGTGGAATCATTGGCAACGGTTTTTACAACCCGGCCAAATTCTGGGCCCTGGGCTACGGTACTCCCCGCTTTATTGCACAACTCCATCTTACTTACACCGATGGAACAACTGAAACAATCGTAAGCGATCAAACATGGAAAGCCGCCAAAAGTGCCATTTTAATGGACATGGTTTATTATGGCGAACATTACGATGCCCGCTTGGAACAACCCGGCTGGAATGCTCCAGGTTTCGACGATTCGACATGGGAAAACGCGGCCTTGCGAAAAGCGCCTGAGGGAAAACTGGTTGCACACACAGCCCATACCGACAAAGTAATGGAACAACTGAAACCCGTTAGCATAGAAAAAATGTATGATGGCAGGTGGATCGTTGATTTTGGCGAAGAAGTATCGGGCTGGGTAAAGCTTACCGGCATGGAAGGACCTGAAGGCCATAAAATTGAGATCCGATACCTGAGCAACCTTTGGTCGGGCGACAACAGCTACATTTTCAGCGGTAAAGGTAACGAAAGCTATGCCGCACGTTTTAACTGGTTCGTTTTCAGAAAAGTTGAAATCCTTCACTGGCCGGGAGAACTGCGCCCCGAACAACTAACTGCCGAAGTAGTACACACTCAAATCGATGAATCGGCCATTTTCGAGACATCTAATCCCATGCTCAACCAGATCAATAAAATCTGGAAACGTACGCAAACCGACAACATGCACGGTGGCATTGCCAGTGACTGCCCGCACCGGGAACGTTCAGCCTATACCGGCGACGGGCAGGTAGCCTGTGTAACCGTCATGCACAATTTCGATGCCCGCAATTTCTATCAGAAATGGATACACGATATGATTGGTGCTCAGCTTAACGAAAGCGGTTATATACCCAATTGTGCTCCCTGGCAGCCAGGCTGCGGAGGTGGTGTAGCCTGGGGAGCAGCCGTACACATTATGCCCTGGGAGTTTTATATGCAGTACGGTTCAACCGATATCCTGGAAGATTCCTATCCAGCCATGAAAGACTACATCAGCTACATGCAAACCTGGGTCAACGATGAGGGCATCATGCATTCGCAAAGAGCCGGCAGCGACGGCAAAGAACTCCGTTGGTTTAACCTGGGTGATTGGGTAGCACCGGGCGATCTGCCGGCCAATGAACTGGTGCATACTTTTTATTTTTGGCATTGTGCTGATATCACTTCCAAAACAGCAGCAGTGCTTGGAAAAACACAGGAGGCAATACACTATGCCGAACTTGCTGAAACGGCAAAAAAAGCATTCCTCCAAAGATTTTATGATCCTGTAAAGCGAAGTTATGGTCCCGGAGGTGGCAACATCTTCGCATTGGTGATGGGTGTACCCGAAGATCAATACGAAAGCGTCGTCTCAGCACTAAAGGCCGATATCAAAGCCAATAACGGACATATCGACACCGGGATTTTTGGCACGCGGTATTTCTTCGAAACCTTATCGGAACATGGCCTGCATGACCTTGCCTGGGAAGCCATGACCAAAACCGAAGAACCCAGCTATGGACGATGGTTAGAGCTTGGGGCAAGCACCATGTGGGAACACTGGGACACCGGTGGTTCACACAACCATCCGATGTTTGGCGGAGGGATTACCTGGTTTTACCGGAAGCTGGCCGGAATGATGGTCGACCCAAATGAACCGGGCTACAAACACATCATTTTCAAACCACAAACCGTTGATGAACTCTCCTTTATAAAATACTACAACAATACCAGCTATGGAAAAGCTGGGATTGAATGGAAGCAAGAAGGTGACCAATTTACCATGGATCTATCAGTGCCGGTGGGCAGCCATGCTACGGTATATGTGCCCGGTGAAGTCAACAGCAAACTTACTGAAAACGGAAAACCACTAAACCGACAGCCTTTTATACAATACATGGGTTGGGCCGATGGTTACCATTTGGTGAAAATTGATAGCGGCAACTATCATTTTGAACTAAGAAAATAATTCGGATTGTCAGGATGAAGCCGGATAACATCTTGCTGCACCAATGAATTGGTTTGGCAAACAATTATGAGAATAAATAAAAGAGCATATGAAATATGGTTTTCCATTTTCTGTTTCAAGGGTTCTTCTATTTTCACTCACCCGAAGCGTTTGGGCCGGAACAAAAAATGGACACAGGATAAGAAGAATGAGTAATAATTTTTGGGTCATCACTTAGACTTTAACATTATAAATCGTTATACCCTACTAGCTTAACACCCTTTTTGTGAATGGATTTTATCACTTCGGGACTGGTAAAAACCCGCGTAACATGCTCTCTGTCGATGGCTACATGTTCGTAACCGGTGTGGCCGGTTGCCTGCATTTCGGGTTCGTTGTAGGCTGGGTGCTCGACAAACAAATAGGTGCCGGGGGCAAGCTGATTGATGTTTTCGACAAAGTCAGCAACTTTCTCTTCGAGAGTTTTTGCTTCGTGGCTCCAACCAGGAAAACGCTTTAGTTCAGAAGGCATTTCAGTTCCTAAACCATATTCAAAAGCCAGTTTTTTGACCAACTCACGCACCTGTTGATCCATACCGGTAAAACCCATGTGGTTGGAAACATGGCTCACCTGAGGAATATGTTTAAGCGCCAGTTCAATTTGTGCCCTCAACTCCTGTTCAATTTCTTTAATTTTCCAATTAGACTCTTTTAGTGTCCTGTGTGGCGGGTAATTATCGTTGGGCCAAACCATGGGGAAAAAATAACCGTTACTATCGACCAGGCTTGGACTGTAGGTTAACGGACGCCATTTGATGTTATCCCATTCGCTGGTCAACATCAGGTGTATGCCAACGTCGTAACCGGGGTTTTCGTTCAGCATTTTAGCGGCCTCGGGAAACCAGGGGCAACACACCATGATTTCCACCGAGCGGGCTATGCCGTTTACATATGCATCGATGCAGGCACGGTTCGCCGCATGCGATGAACCAATATCGTCGGCCCTGATCAACAGTTTTAGTGCTAATGAATCTTGAGCACTTAGGCTGATCATGGTCATGATCATTGCTGAAAAAAGGGTAAGGATTCGATTCATGGTGAGTTTATTTAAATTGAATATTCTTTACTTGCTTGGTAAACAGATCAAGCTGATCGGCATTGGTCACTTTTGCTCCACCCAAAATGAAATTTTCGAAAGTAACCCGCTCTACCAAATGCTTATCATCGTATCCGCCAATCAACGAAACCGAGTAGCCGGGATTGTATTGCGAAACCGTTACATCAATGTTCCTGAATACCACATCTCGGATTTGCCCACGCTCATCGGCTTTACCAAATCGGCTTTTAATCACCCGCAAGTTAATCAGTTTATTGTAGTAGTGTTCCACCCTGATGTTTTCGTACAACACATTGCTGATGACAGCCCTGTCGGAATTGTTCATGCCAAATACACCACCCAGATCGTGCACGCCCAACACATCGCAATCGATGTAGCGAATGTTGCTCACTGATTTGGTGTTCAGCTCATGGCCAATTTCGAAGGCATGGCCGCCCTTAAACGAAATTACGATGCATCCCCTCACTTCCACATCTTCCACATCGGCACTGTAATCCATGGTGGCATGCTTCTCATAGCTGCTCATGTTGAACGATTTGATAGCGACACAGTCGTCGCCGTTGCGCAGGAAGGAATTGAGTACTTTAATTCGTTTGGAACCGACAATATCGACCCCGTCGGAGGTGGAAACAAAGCCCAGCTGTTTTACGTTTTGCACGGTAATGTCTTCGCACAGCCCCAGTACGATCATCCACGAGGTGGGTTCAATCATGATCAGATCCTCAATCACCGAGTTGCGGCAATTTTCGAAAAGGATGGAACGCCTTGTCCCGGAACCCTTGTAGTAACTTCCATCAAGCACACCAAAACCAGCCACCCTTACATTTTTGGCCGACGATGCAAAAACACTACCCCGAACCACGGCTCCACCTTCGATGTACAGTGTTTCATTCTCTTTTAATACCAGTTTATCAACCTCATAAATCTGTCCGGCCTTAAAAAACTTGACGCTTGGATCGGAAGCATCGGGTTTATTGTTTTCCGGGGGATTGGCATAAACATACAAAAGCGGCAATCCATCGGCCATAATGGTCAGCAACATAGGTCCGGGAATCTGAAAACTGATTTTGTTTTCGTTTATTTCAGTTTGAATGTCAAGCCTTTTGGGCGAAATGGCGATATTCCGGGTACCTTCAGGTAATTCAGCTTCGATGGTCACAACACCATTACAGGAGAAAGCAGCAAAAGGTCCGCCGGTAGTTTGGTAAACAAACACATCGTGTTGGTTGGCTTTCAACGAAAATCCTTCAGCCCCCGGACTGATGCGGGGGTAGTGATAAGTTTCAACCCTCGCTTCTACAACTTGTTCTAAACTAACTGGCCGGGCAGCTGTACATAGTCCGTTCATCAAACACATTAGTGAAACAATCAGCAGGCCTGTTCTCCTTTTCATCGTTTAAATGATTATTTAATAGCTATTCTTTACTTTTCTATTCCCTTTTGATGGAACTTGTGAAATGTAAAACTAGTGGATGATCACAACACCAAGGTGCAGTATTTTCAAAAGAAGGTTTTCTATTTTATTCAAATATGTACCCCCATTTGCCGTATTTTAACCTCCCGGATCGCAATCAATCTTAAGCGCCAATTCTCTACTTTTATCACCATCCAACTGATCTTATTATCAATTGATGAAGAACAAAGCCTGAAAACTGATCTCAGGTCGATTTGAGGGTGGTGATAACAACAAAAAAAAATGAGTATGTATCAAAAAATGCTGATCGGGCTTTCCCTGATCATTGGATTGTATGCCTTTTCGGGCAAAGTGGTGGCGCAAGACCCCGATTTTCATATCTACCTGTGTTTCGGACAATCAAACATGGAAGGACAAGGCAACATTGAAGCCCAGGACCGTACAGTAGATGGCCGGTTCATGGTAATGGAAGCCATCAACTGCAACAACCTGAATCGCAGCATGGGTTCGTGGTACTCCGCAGTACCTCCGCTCACCCGCTGCTACACCAAACTCTCCCCTGCCGATTATTTTGGGCGGACCATGGTGGAAAATCTTCCGGAAAACATACGGGTTGGGATCATCAATGTTTCGGTAGCCGGTTGCAAAATTGAATTGTTCGACAAAGAAACTTCTGAGAGTTATTCGGCCAACGTAGAATCGTGGATGAAAAACATCATCAGCGAATACGACGGAAACCCTTATCAACGATTGGTAGACATGGCCAGACTGGCTCAAAGCGATGGTGTTATCAAGGGCATCCTTTTGCATCAGGGTGAATCAAACACCGGAGACCAGCAATGGCCCGCCAAAGTGAAAAAGATTTACAACGACCTGATGACCGATCTCTCGTTAAATCCCGATTCAGTGCCCATTTTGGCAGGTGAAGTAGTACACGCCGATCAGGGTGGCGTTTGTGCCAGCATGAACAGCATCATAGCCAAACTGCCACAGTCTATCCCGAATGCCCATGTTATTTCTTCGAGTGCTTGCACCGATACATCAGACAACCTGCACTTTAATTCAGCCGGCTATCGTGAGCTAGGTCGCCGTTACGGAGCGAAAATGCTTTCCATCATGGGCATAGAGATAAGCGATCCCGAAGAACCGGAAGAGCCTCAAGGTCCCGAAGGCACCGAAACTTTCTATTATGAACCCGAGTGTGCCAATCCGGGTGAAAACTGGGATATTGTGGCAGATGAAACCGTATCGGGCGGAAAATATGTGACCGTGAAAGCGGGTATCCAGAGTCTGTCCGAAGCTGCCGGTAGCGAAGGAGCTATCGTCATACCCTTTTCTGTTAATACCGATTCAACTTACCATGTATACGGGTTGATGAATTGTCCCACCGCCGACGATGACTCTTACTGGGTCCAGGTTGACAACAGCGGCTACACCATGGCCAATGGACTTGCAACCAGCGGATGGCAATGGATGCAGCTGAACAGTTATGTTCTCACTGCCGGAGAGCATACACTCACCATTACCTATCGGGAAGAAGGTGCCAAGCTCGACAAAATTGCCCTTTCGAATTACTCATCAGCTCCTCAGGATCAGGGCGAAAAAGCATACAACAGCTGTGACGATGATTCATCGTCGCTTGGTTTTGAACAATCTGGCAACAAAGATTTCCTGTTGTTACCTAATTTTCCCAACCCGTTTTCAATGGAAACCAACATTGCTTTTCAACTCACCAGCGATGCGTATGTGTCACTGAAAGTATACAACATTATGGGGATTGAAATTGCTGAACTTGCCGGAAAAAAATTCGTTAAGGGCTTGCATCAGGTCCGTTTCGAAGCCGGAAATTTACCCGCGGGGAGTTATTTTTGTACACTTATAACAGGCCAGCACATTCAAACCCGAAAATTGATTTTAGTCAGATAGTAAAAAACTATGTCAGAAAATTTTTTATTTTCAAAACAGAAAATTCTGCATTAAAAAAAACAATAACTTGAAGCAAAATGTGGACTCATAGGGGAAAGAATTCCTTAAAGTCATGGGAGATTTTGTTGAGGTATAAAACTGAAAGCTATGATAAAGAAATCATGTTTATTATCACTAAGCATTTTCTTGTTGCTGTTTGCATCTTGTAAGGAAGATTATTCAGCTACTGAATCGTCAGGCAATAATAAACTGGAAATGAAACAAAACCAGACATCACTCCGATGGTTGGGCCAATGGTATGGCGAAGGGAAAAAGGAAGTACTGGTGCGCGAAATGGCACGTGAATTTTCTTTCCTGAATCAGGATATTGATGTAAAACTCACTTTTCCTTACGAGATGGCTGGATTGGACAGCTTTGCCGATCCCTTTCGGAATGTTGCCGACAGCATATTCAAATGGGTAAAAACCGACACCTGGCCTTTCGATATTTTAGTTTGCGACAAGTGGTTTTATGCCGACATTGCAACAGTAAGCGGAGATCCGGACTGGGGCCAGAAATACCTGGTCGATTTTCAACATGAAGACTGGTACAAAAAAGCACATAAAGATTATGTTCTCTCCTCCGATGAATACAAAGGAAACTTTGGCAATATAGCACCTGGTGCTTTTATAGAAGGTGCATGGGACCTGCTTTATGTAAGCGCTGAAGTGGAAAATAAATTGGGAATCAAAGCAAAGGATTTTGACATGACCATTGACGATTTCATTGGCTATGCCCGTAGTGTTTACGAATACAACCAAACCGCCAGCGAGAAGATTACCCTGTGCGCTACCAATTATCAACAACTCGACATGCTCATTAACCATCTGGTGATGACAGAGATTGGTGATCGCATGAACATGAGCAATGCAGAACAATTGAAAGCTCTTACCAATGTTTACCGCAAATTGGAAGAACTATCGCGATATGAACCAAGCATCCAGCACCATACATACAGTTCCGACCGGGAGCTAAAACACGACAAAAGCCTGTTTCACCTTCATTCAACCTGGGTGACCATGTTTTGGCAAAAAACCAATCCCGAAGGTGAAAAATTAATGCGTCCCTGTGAATTTCCTTCCATGACCGGAAAAAAAGCCTATGCCTATAGTGGAACCTATAATGCTATTTTTGTGGTTCCTAAAAAAGCCCCAAACCGCGATGCGGCCATCAGGCTGATGCAATACATGAGCAGTGTGGATATTGCTGAAAAATGGGAGAAATATTCAAAATGCCCAACCGGATTAAAGGGCAGGATTTCATTCTCTGCCTTCGGCGACGATGCCTTCAGTATTTTCTCCAATCACATCGATGAAAAGTATCAAAGCCGTTTGATGGATGCTCAGTTGACTGAAAAAATGTTTAGTGGCCGCCAGAAACAAGTAAATTATCACATACAAGCTGTATTGAATGGCGAAATGAGTGCAGCAAGGGCCATTGCCAGTATCCAGGGGCAACTACGCTAAGCTGCTTGGGGTTAACAAAAGGAGACTGCGATCCTTTAGAGACATAAGGGAAGCATGCTGCACATGGTAAAGCGATTAAAAATAGTGGCACTATGTTTGATTATCACGTTGCAACCTTTCACGTTGAATTTCATCTTCGTTTCAAATAAATACATAACACTATGAAAAACTACATCATCACTTTACTGTTGATCTTTTCAATAACAGCTACGGCCCAAAAGAACTTCATTGATCAAAACTACATTGAAGTGAATGGCAAAGCCGAAAAGGAAATTGTTCCCAACGAGATTTATCTCCGCATCATTATCAGCGAAAGCGACAACAAAGCCAAAGAGCCGCTTGAATTATTAGAGAAAAACATGTTAAAAAAGCTGGAATCACTGGGCATCGACCTGAAAAAACAACTGGCGGTAAAAGACATGAGCAGCAATTTCAAGAATTATTGGCTGAAAAAACAAGATATTGTTACATCGAAAGAATACGAACTGATGGTAGACAAAGCATCCACCGCAGGAAAAGTATTTCGTGAACTGGAAGCACTGGGCATTTCCAACATGGACGTTGTAAGAATTGATCATTCGGAAATGGATCGTTTTAAAAATGAACTGAAAGCCGAAGCCATTGTAAAAAGTCGCGCAACTGCCGAACAGCTTACTGCTCCTCTGAATCAGAAAGTTGGACGTGCCCTTTTCATTCGCGAAAACGAACCTTTCATGCCTTATCGGGCAACCGAGAACATGATGATGAAGGTGAGCAGTATGGTTTTGGATCAAAACTATCAGGAACCTGAACTTGAATTCGAAAAAATTAAAATTGTATACGCTGTTCAGGTATATTTTCTGCTGGAATAAATTCCCGCAATAAGCAAGTGTTGCTCAAGCTGCTAAAACAGCCTTCCACTAAAATGATTGGTGGAATAAGTTTTGACAACAGAGGCTGTTGTCCTTGATGTGAGCAACACTTCCATTTGATTGTGCAAAGGCCTGAAGGTTTCGAATGCCAGTTCAGGAGTGTTGTTTTCGGCCGAAATATGAGACAGAAATACCGTTTTCAACTGTGGGCCGGCATGCTCCATGAGCAAACTCAATGCCTGATCATTGGAAAGATGTCCAAGAGCCGATGCTACCCTTTTTTTCAAAGGCCAGGGGTAATTGCCATTCCACAATAGCTGTTCGTCGTAATTCGATTCCAGGAACAAGGCATCGCATTGCTTGAGGTGGCTGATCACTTGCGGGCAGGCTTCTCCAATGTCGGTCATTACTCCTATGCTCATGCCTTCAAGCTCAACTCTGAAGCTGCACGGCTCACCGGCATCATGTTGTTTCGAAAATGCATGAATGATCATTCCGTTTATTGTGATTGCCTGGTTGACCTGAAAAAATTGATGATGTACAGGTTTTGAGCTTTTATGTGCATGGTTCCAAGTTCCATAGGTAAAGTACACCGGAATGTTCAGCTTTTTCGCAATGACCCTGGCT
>JAFGVJ010000024.1 GCA_016938055.1 Prolixibacteraceae bacterium | reverse complement strand
CCGCTTGATGCAACAGCAATTCCAATTGCCACCCGTAAACATTCACCTGCACAAACTGATTCCATTTGGAGCTGGTTTAGGTGGCGGGTCCTCCGATGCTGCATTCATGATACAATCGCTTAATGCTCTTTTCGAACTGGGTTTATCGTCAAATACCCTGCATGAGTTAGCCATGCAACTAGGCAGCGATTGTCCTTTTTTCCTGCACAACCAGGTGGTTATGGCCAGCGGACGTGGCGAACTGCTGACCGAAGTTCCTGAATTTAGTTTGAAAGGTTTCACCATCCTGCTGATAACACCCCCCCTGAGTGTATCCACTGCAATGGCTTATGCGGGGATCCAAGCCAGAGAACCCCGAACTACCTTACGGGAAAGACTGGCTCATCCAATCGAAAATTGGAAAAACATGGTGGTCAATCAGTTTGAAGAAAGTGTATTTGTTTTACTTCCGGAACTGGCAAGATTTAAACAACTACTCTATGAAAGTGGAGCTGTTTACGCGTCCATGTCGGGCAGTGGAGCAGCCCTTTATGGCCTTTACCAAACACCTCCCAAAGCTCCTGAACAAGTTTTTGAAGGATGCGGTATTTGGATGGAAACCTGTAAGTGATTGAAGAAAGAAAAGGCCGGTTAGTTTCACCGGCCCTTATCATTTATACGATTTCTATCATTAACTGATGTTTGCTCAGTACCTCATCGGGTTTGATGTATACTTTTTTAATTTTCCCGTCGTAGGGCATCAAAATCTGGTTCTGCATTTTCATTGCCTCCAGAATAAGGATGGTTTCACCGCGCTTAACCTGTTGACCGGGTTTTACATATACATCGAGGATGGTACCGGGTATCAATGCATAGATCTTTTTGGGATCTGCTGCTACCCATTTTTTCCGGTTCTTGTATTTCTCGGTCAATTCAGTCTTGTACATACCACTACTGATGAGCAAGGTCGGATATTCACCGTATTCCTTTTCGTCCATATCTTCCATAATCGCGTTGAATTAAAAGGGTGGAATTCCGTGTTTCTTTTTGGGCATCGAAACCGATTTATTGGCCGACACGCTCAGTGCATGAAGCAACATAGAGCGGGTTTCGAGCGGCTCAATAACCTGATCGACATACCCTTTTGCGGCAGCCACATAGGGGTTGGCAAATTTCTCCTTGTACTCTTCAATTTTTTGTTTGCGCATGGCTTCGGGATCCTCGGCCTCTTCAATTTCTTTACGAAATACAATGTTTGCAGCACCTTCGGGTCCCATTACAGCAATTTCGGCAGTTGGCCAGGCAAATACAAAGTCGGCACGTAAATGGCGTGAGTTCATGGCAATGTATCCGCCTCCATAGGCTTTGCGGATAATGATGGTAATTTTTGGAACGGTAGCCTCACTGTATGCGTATAGGATTTTTGCTCCGTGACGGATAACTCCCATGTGTTCCTGATCGGCACCAGGCAGGTAGCCCGGCATGTCTTCAAGGGTGATAATGGGAATGTTAAAGGCATCGCAATAACGAATAAAACGGGCAGCTTTATCGGAACTGTCACAATCGAGCACACCGGCCAGTACTTTTGGCTGATTGGCTACGAATCCACAGGTTTGACCATTCATCCGGCCAAAGCCAATCACAATGTTGGGTGCATACATTTCCATCACTTCAAAAAACTCTGAACCGTCGGTAATGGATTTGATGATGTTGAGAATATCGTAGGGCAGTCTGGGATTGCCCGGTACAATTTTATCAATTTTGAATTTCTTCAAGGGTTCCTTCGGAGCCAAAACCGGTGCTTTATCGGTATTGTTCCTCGGAATCAGCGAAATCAGTTTTTTGATTTGCTCAAAGCATTCAATTTCGCTTTTGGCGTAGAAATGGGCATTCCCAGTGATTTCGCTGTGTACGCGAGCACCACCCAGTTCTTCCATCGAGATTTCTTCACCCAAAACACTTTTGATCACCCCTGGGCCGGTAATAAACATTTTGGATATGTTTTCCACCACAAAAACAAAGTCGGTAAGCGCCGGCGAGTAAACTGCCCCACCAGCACAAGGACCAAGGATTACCGAGAGTTGCGGAATCACCCCCGAAGCCAGGGTATTGCGGAAAAAGATCTCGCCATAACCTGCGAGGGAATTGACCCCTTCCTGGATACGGGCACCTCCTGAATCGTTGATTCCGATCAAGGGCATCCGCATTTTCAGCGCATGATCCATTATTTTGGTAATTTTCCGGGCATGCATCAAACCCAGTGAGCCACCGGCAACGGTAAAATCCTGAGCATAAATACATATGGGTGAACCATAAATGGTTCCTGTTCCGGTGATTACCCCGTCGCCGTGGAGGACCTTTTTCTCCATATCGAAATCACGGGCCAGGTGCTCCACGAACAAGTCATATTCATGGAAAGAATTTTCATCGAGAATGGCGAGGATGCGTTCACGGGCAGTGAGTTTCCCCATGGCGGCCTGTTTTTCGATGGCCTTGTCGCCTCCTCCTTTTTGAACTTCGATCTTCCGTTTCCGGAGATCCAAAATGTTTCTTTTCAGTGACATAAGATTAAATTTTAATAACCTTTAATTCATAAAAAATAATCTGTCGGATCTTGTATAATTTGCAGGGTCAAAATTATAAACTTTCTCTGTCCTGCTTAAAATTTTGATGTTTTTCATGAAAAAAGATCGATAAGATAACATGCTCATAGCTGGATTTGCCTGCCTGTCAGGCAAATGACCAGTTCTGTTGTAAAACATATCAACGTGCAGCCTGGCGATAGAGGTAAAGGGCCACCATCAGGAAAATAACGTTGGGCAACCACATGGCAATGAGAGGTGTAATGGCTCCACTGAGGGCAAATGTTTTGGTAATTTGTTGGAACATGATGTAAGTAAAGGCACCAAAAATACCTATGCCAAGATGCAAACCAAGCCCTCCCCTGACTTTTCTCGAAGCCAATGAAACTCCCATAATGGTCAGGATAAAAGCCGAAAACGGGCCAGCTGCACGACGATGTCGTTCAATTTCGTAATGTTCTATGGCATCAACTCCCCGTAGTTTTTGCTGTTCGATAAAATGCAGTAAATCGAAATAATTCATGCTTTCGATGTCTTCTTCCTGTCCTGCAAACTCCTCGGGAAGCATAGCCAGGGTAGTATCAATGCGTGCGCCCTTGGTAATGGTTTCCTGGTAATCGTCAATATCTCGGATCACATAATTGGTGATGGTCCAAATCTTACGTTCGCGGTCCCAGCGGATGAATTCCGAATTTAGTTTCGACACCAATTTCTTATCTTCAAACCTTTCGATGGAAAACTTCCGCCCATAATCGTTGTTGGCATCAAAGCGTTCCATGTAGATGTAAACATTGGGCTCAATCTGACGGTGTATGTCACGGTCGCGGTTCACAGCCTTTTTCTTGATATAATCGTATTTGAATTCTATCATTTTTTTATTGGCTGGCGGAATCACAAAATTTCCGAGGCTATATGAGAAAATTGCAATCACCAAAGCCGCAATCAGGTAGGGACGCATCAGCCGTCCAAAACTGATACCACTGCTCAGCATGGCCGTAATTTCGGAGTTGAAGGCCATTTTTGATGTAAAAAAAATGACGGCAATGAAGGTGAACAAGCCGCTGAACAGGTTGGCAAAATAGGGAATAAAGTTCAAATAATACTCAAAAACAATTGCTTTCAGCGGTGCTTCATTGTCAATAAATTTGTCAATATTTTCGCTCAGGTCAAAAACGATGCTAATACTGATGATCAGGGCAATGGCATAAAAGAAAGTTCCCAGAAACTTTCTGATGATGTACAGATCAAATATTTTGACAAGTTGAAATTTCATGATTCTGTACTTATAACCTTACTGATAACTGTTTCACCATGCTTTCTTTCCAATCCTTAAAGGTATCGTTTTTTATCTGTCTGCGTGCTTCTTTTACCAGCCACAGATAAAAAGCCAAATTGTGAATGCTGGCAATCTGTGCCCCCAGCATTTCTTTCGAAATCACAAGATGGCGAAGATAAGCGCGGGTATAAGTCCGGTCGACCCATGAAGTTCCATCTGGATCAACCGTGGTAAAATCACGCTCCCATTTTTTATTTCTGATGTTGATGATTCCCTTGCTGGTAAAAAGCATCCCGTTACGGCCATTGCGCGTTGGCATTACACAATCAAACATGTCGATACCACGGTCGATGGCTTCCAGGATATTCACCGGAGTTCCCACACCCATCAGATAGCGGGGCTTATCAACCGGCAAAACGGCATTACAAACCTCTATCATGTCATACATTGTTTGCTCAGGTTCACCCACGGCCAAGCCCCCAATGGCGTAGCCATCGGCATTGAACTGCTGAACATGAAGGGCAGCCTTTTCGCGTAAATCGGGGTATACACAGCCCTGAACAATGGGAAACAAGCTTTGACTTGCACCGTATTTTGGCGTAGTTTTTTCAAACTGAACCATGCAACGTTCCAGCCAACGCTGGGTTAAGCCCAATGATTTCTCAGCATAATCATAGGGTGCATCACCGGGAGTACATTCATCAAAGGCCATGATAATGTCGGCACCAATGGTGCGTTGAATATCCATAGAGTTTTCGGGGCTGAACATGTGGTATGAACCATCGATGTGTGACTGGAAACGGACCCCTTCTTCACTCATCTTACGGATATCACCCAGCGAAAAAACCTGAAAACCACCACTGTCAGTCAGAATGGGCTTGTTCCAACTGTTGAAACCATGCAGCCCGCCTGCTGCCTCCATGATGTCCATTCCAGGCCTGAGGTACAAATGATAGGTATTCCCCAGAATAATTTGTGCCCCAATGTCTTCATCCAGCTCCTTCACATGCACCCCTTTGACCGAACCTGCAGTTCCCACCGGCATAAAAATTGGTGTTTCAATGTTGCCGTGGTCTGTAGTCATAAGGCCTGCCCTGGCCTTTGAACTTGCCGCAGTGTGTTCGAGTTTGAATTTCATGATTGATCTGATTAATGCTGATGGCTGAATAAGATTTGAACGCACAAAATTAGAAATTATTACAACGTCCGAAACCCCTGT
>JAFGVJ010000184.1 GCA_016938055.1 Prolixibacteraceae bacterium | reverse complement strand
TTGTCAATGCCTTTCAAAAGATCAGCTGATGCTTTAGTAGAATCAGCCATATTTCGTGCATTGGCATCGGTAATTTTTTTGATTTTAAGTACTGAATCGTTAATGTTAAGAATACCCGAAGTATGCTCTTTGTTCGATTTTGATACCATGGCAATTTGCTTAGCCGTATTCTGGGCAGCTTCGCGCATTTCTTTTCCTGCCTTTGCCTGTTCTTCCATCGCTTTGGCATTTTGTTCGCTCATTCTCTTGATATCGTCCATCGAAACACTAAGCTGCTTGGTAGAGGCTGCTTGTTCGGCCATAGCCTTGTTCACCGAATTGATCATTTGTGCAAGTCTGATCCCTTCCTTGGCCACCTGGTCGGCAGCTACCGATTGTTCGGCCGATGATTTGGCCGTACTAATCGAGCCCTTACGAATTGAATCAATTGCTTTGGTAATTTCCTGCGAGGATCGTTCCTGTTCGTTCATGGCTTTTCGTACCTGATTGGCTAGGCTGGTTGAGCTTTGGGCGGCCTTAATGATGTCGCGAGATGCACGTCCCTGTTCGTTCATCGATTGCAAAAGTTGTTGTGAAGTTTTCCTCATCAGCGTTACTGACTGAACAACTTGTTGTGCTCCTTTTACCTGTTCTTGTGTTGCCTGTACAATTTGTTTTGCCTGAATTGCTGTGTCGTTTACTTTTTCCATCGTGCTACGACCAACGCTCTTCTGCTCCTCGGTAGCTTTCGATACCTGTGAAATAATGGCAGCAGTTTCGTCAACACCTTTTTTGATTTTGTTCAGGCCAGCCAGGCTTTCATCGGCCAGCTTGCTTGTTTCCTCAGTAATTTTAAACCCTTCGTTTGTTGTCACAACTGCCTCCTGTGTAACTTCCTGAAGCGATTTAATGATTTGCGCTATATCGGCAGTTGCTTTGGCGGTTCGGTCGGCCAAGTTACGAATTTCTTCGGCTACCACAGCAAAACCACGACCAGCATCTCCTGCCCGGGCAGCTTCAATCGATGCGTTTAATGAAAGCAGGTTGGTTCGTTCTGAAATGAGATTGATGGTGTTGACAATGCTACTGATCTCGTTGGATTGTTTTCCCAGGTTTTTGATCACATTCACCGAGTTGATCATGGTCTCTTTAACCTTTACAAAACCCTGTATGGATTTGTTGGTCATTTGAATTCCCTCTTCTGTTTCACTGATCATTTTTTTACTCACATCAATGGCTTCGCGCGATAAATTGGCTACTGAATTGATGCTTGCATCGAGCTGGTTGGTGGCCGAGGCAGCAGAAATGGCCGATTCAGTTATACGATCGGCATTTTTTGCTACCCCTTCGATGGAACGACCAATTTCCTCAATTGAAGTACTAACTTCCTCAACAGTTGAATTCAAGTTTTCGGTCACTGCGGTGACTTCTTCAATAGATGAAGCCATTTCGTTGATAGAGGAAGTGGTTTCTTCGGAAGCAGTGGTCAGGTCGTCGGCATTTCCGGCAACACTTTTTATCGATTTATCCATTTCTTCTATGGAAGAAGCGGTTTGAAGTACTGCTGAATTTAAGCCGCTAGCATCTTCGCTCATGCTTTTGATCGATGCACTCAATTCGTTGATCGATTGGGTGATCTGAACAGCAGAGGTTGACATTTCTTCGGCATTTTTTGTAACTGTTTGTATGGCTGAGTTGGACTGTTCAATTGCAGTAGCCGATTCTTCAACACCCACATTCAGACGTTTCGAATTGGCTGCAACTTGTTCGATGGAAGCGGCCATTTCGTTGATGGACGAAACCAACTGTTCGGTTGAAGTAGCCACAGAGTCGCTTTGTGTGGCCGTTTCTTTCAGCGAAGCGGTCATTTGATTAGTACTGCTGTATACTTCATCAACTGCATTTAACTGAAGTTCAATGTCTTCTTTGACCCGTGTTGTTGACTGCTCGATCAGTTTGCCGGTTTGGATGATGTTGTCGAGCTGAGCAATGACTTGCTCGCTTGTCAATCCGTTTTCATTTGTAAAAGTTGTCATTTCGATATTTTTTAGTTATTTATTGTCGTATCACTCATTTTTAAAATTGATTCAAGATCAAGGATCAATAAAATCCTTTTGTCTATTGTTGCAATGCCTTCGAGGTATTTACCACTTAAACCTGATATGTATTCGGGAGGGGGCTGGATAGTGCTGGTATCGAGTGAAATAAATTCACGGGATGAATCGACCACCAAGCCTACAGAGCGTTCCTGATGCTGGACAACAATGAGCCTCGTGCTTAAGTTGTAAACACTTATTTCGAATCCAAATCGTTTGCGCAGATTCAGAACAGGGATCACCTGCCCACGTGAGAACACGATTCCGTCGATGTATTCTGGTGCATTCGGAACCGGAGTTATTTCATCTATCATTTCCATTTGCTTGACCAATAAACTTTTTACAGCATAAGTAGTATTGTTCAGTTCAAACAGGATGAAATTTTCCTTTGTTTTAAGATTATCGTCCATTTGAAATTATTTATTGGTTATTATTTTCATTTTATATTATTCTAATTAATGGATTTTAATGCGAGTATATTTTGTTCTTTTTCAGGGTAACTGCCTTAATCAATGATGGTGTATCGAGAATGAGCAGGGCTTTTCCGTCACCCAGTTCGGTGGCACCCGATACACCGGCAACTTGTACAAAAGGATCTGCCAGTGAACGTACCACGATCTCGCGCAGACTTAATACTTTGTCAACCATTATCCCCACAGCCTTTGTTCCTGAACCAATCACCAGTACATGGGTTTTTCCGTTGGAAGTATCGGTCAGTTTAAAAAATTCTGACAAACGAATGATGGGCAGCACCCCATTACGGTATGGAATTAGTTCGTTGTTTTCGATGTGGGTGATAACATCTTTTTCGATCATCAGTACTTCGGCAACCATTGGTTGAGGCATGGCAAATTTTTGTCCGCCGGCGGTTAGAATCAAGGCATCGAGAATGGCGAGTGTCAGTGGTAGATAAATGGAGAATTTGGTACCCATGCCCGCTTCCGTGTCAAGTTCGAGGTATCCGCCCAATTCCTGGATTACTTTTTTCACAACAGCCATGCCAACTCCCCGGCCACTGTCCATGTCGGCTTCTTCGCGAGTTGAAAAACCTTGAGCACAAATGATTTCGAGTATTTCAGCATCGGTTAAATTATCTTGCGGTATAATTAATCCCAGCTCAACGGCCTTTTTCAGTATTCTGATTTTATCAATACCACAACCATCGTCCTGCAATTCAATTACAACTGAGTCGCCCGATGTATAAGCATTGAGTGAAATGTGGCCTTCGGCAGGCTTTCCTTTTGCCATTCTTTCGTTGGGCATTTCAATGCCATGGCTCACCGCATTCCTGACCAAATGAAGGAGCGGATCGAGCATTTTTTCGACCACTATTTTGTCGATTTCGGTATCCTTACCTGAAATTTGGAGGTTTATCTGCTTTTTGCTGAGTTTGATCATATCGCGGATTACAAACTGCATCCGTTCAAATATTTCGCCTATTGGAATTAGCCGAACACGCATGACCCCTTCGCGCATAGCACGCAGTTGCCGCTCAAAATTGGTAGCAGTTTCCTGTATTAGCCTGTATTTTTGCACAGGTAAATCTTTTTCCAGCCCTTTCAACAAGTCGTCGAGGCGGGCACGGCTGATCACCAGGTCGCCAATCATTTTCATCAGCTCATCCAATCGTGTTAAATCGACCCGAACCATGTTGGTGAGTGAAAACGTACGGTCAGCAGACGATGATGTATTTTGTGCTTCGAATGGTTCAGTTCCATCCTCTTCTACCTTTGCAATCAAATGCTTTTCAACCCTTGCAATTCCATCAAAAGCAGATGTTAAATCGCCGATTGAGGAAGATGTTTTTAGCAGGAACTCAAATGCAACCCTTCCTTCTTCAGGGACAATAGGGGCCGAATGAACAATCTCGCCCAGAGCCTCCATTTTTTTCCTTATAGTATTGACATTGATCCCTTTGTCGAACAATTCGGGTGTGGGAGTAAAAATTATCCGGAAGGCATTTTGTTGGGACGAAAGCTGTAAATTGCTGGTTATATCCGATGCCGATAACTTTGATTCTATGGCACCCATTGACTCTTTTTTAGATTCAACTGACGTTTTTTCTTTTGTTCTTGAAGTATTGGGCTTATTTAATTGCTTGATTAAGGGTTTCAGATTGGGTAATTCTTTGTTGTTTTTCAGCGAATCAATCAAGTTTTCAAGCATTTTTACTCCTTCAAAAAAGCCATTTAACACCAATTCAGAAAGCTGGATATTATTTTTTGTAAGCTCGCGAAGAAAGTTCTCGAGCACATGTGAGAGCATTTCTGCGTCGCGCTGCCCAATCATTCCGGTAAGTCCTTTTAAGGTATGGAAACTACGGAACAGCTCATCCAAAAGGGCTTTGTCCAATTTTTCCTTTCCGATTGCTTTTTCAAGCTCGAGCAAACCCCTTCTAATCACGGTAAAATGTTCCTCGCATTCTGCATAGCAGTCGTCGTTGAACTCCGGAAAATAATTGATGTTTTCTTCAGTCATGTGGCTGGTCTTTTAAGATTGTACTTACCTTTTGGGCCAATATTCGTGGATCGAAAGGTTTATTCAGGTATAAAGTAGCGCCGGCCTCAGTGGCTGAGGTCTTCAACTGTTCGTCGGAACGGGTTGTTAATACAATTACAGGGATTTGTCTGTACAGGTACTGGTTGCGAATAAAATGCAGCACTTCCATCCCATTCATATCGGGCATGTTCATATCGAGCATTATGGCATCGAAATGCTGGAGCGACAGCTTTTCGATGGCTTCCAAGCCATTTGATGCTTCAGAGAAACTGGTTCCGGGAATTATCCGCAGAGAAGCAATTACCATTTTTCTCATGCTCGATGAATCGTCAACGACTAATATTCTGCTCATATTTTTGATGTTATTGCTTATTTTGAATTGTTTTGCCTGGTTTTCAATTTTGGCGATCAGGGCTTCGAAATCACTTGATTTATCGAAAAATTCTTTTGCCCCCGATTTAAGGCAAGCTGATTTGAAATGGGGGTAAGGATAGTTGGTGAACATGTAAATCAACACATCGGGCTTTAATTCGAGAAGTTCTTTCAGGAGCTCTATCCCATTTTTGGAGGGTAATGAAATGTCGAGTATTACCAGGTCGGGACGTTGTTTGTTAAATTGCTGAAGTGCATCGGCACCGTTGCT
>JAFGVJ010000023.1 GCA_016938055.1 Prolixibacteraceae bacterium | reverse complement strand
CGGATAAAGTATTGTAGAACAAACATTAAGAGTTAAACCTATTCCGCGTAGCGGATATGCTATGATATTTGTCGGTTAGTAGTGATTCTTTTTCTTATTCATCAAATCTAACTGATTGTTCCTCTGCCTTAACCTTAACCTTTTATGTTATCAGTTGTCAGTTATCGGTTATCACTATATTTTTCGGATTTCGTTGAGGGGGAGGGTGACGGTGAGGGAGAGGTTGAGTTGTTCGAGTTCGATGGCTACGCGTTTTTTGCCTTTGAAGGACACCAGTTTGCCCTGTATGCCCGTTAGCGGGCCGGCCATGACTTCTACCACATCGCCTTCGGAAAAATTTTGCATACTGACTTCTATTTCAAGGCTTGAATCGCGCAACATGCGTCTGATGAGGTCAATCTGTTCATTCGGAATGATGGCGGCCTTGCCTTCGAAGCGGACATAGCTTACCACATTGGCGGTGCGGAGTACACGGTCGTAGTCAAAACGGTCGATCTGGACAAAGATGTAGCCCGGAATCAAGGGAACCTCCACCCACTTTTTGCGGTCGCTCCACTGGCGTAATTTGCTTTGCAGGGGCAGATAATGCTCGATTCCCTGAAATTCCAGCTCCAGCTGAACCTTCTTCTCGGCCCTGGATTTGGTGTACACGGCATACCAGTATTTTTGGCTTGCTGACATGGGGTGAGTTGAGGTTGAGGTTGAGGTTAAGGTTGAGGTTAAGGTTAAGGTTGAGGTTGAGGTTAAGGTTAAGGTTGAGGTTTAGATTTATGACTGAGTGTTGTTCTACTTTCCTTTTTTGCTGGTGAACCAGCTTTTCTTGTCATTGACCGTACCCTGGTAATAGCCATAGCCATAACCGTAGCCGTATTTGTAACCATAGCGGTAACCATAACTGTAACCGTATTTTCCCCCATAACGCTTGCGGTTCAGTTGAATGTCGTTGATGATGATGGACAAGTTCTCCTGGTTGTTGCTTTTCAATTCATCGAGGGTCGATTGCATGATCTGTTTGTGGGTGTATTTATCCCTCACCACAAACAAAATGGCATCGGCCAGGCGGCACAAATGATGTGAATCGGAAACCGGCGAAAGCGGAGCAGTATCGAGTACAATATAATCGTATCTTTTCCTGAGTTCTTCGAGGAAAACCAGGGTCTTTTCATCGGAAATCAATTCAGCAGGGTTGGGTGGAATGATCCCCGAAGGAATGACGTCCAAAAAGGGATTGCCGGTTTTCTGAATGATCTGATCGATGGTGGCATCGCCAATCAGGTAATTGGTAACCCCCATGTTCTTATCGATTTTGAAACGCTGGGCAATTTGCGGACGGCGGAGGTCAAAACCCACCAGCACGGTTTTCTTCCCGGCAATGGCATTCACCGAGGCCAGGTTGATGGCAATGAAGGATTTTCCCTCACCCGGCACCGACGAGGTGACCAGCACAACTGGATGTTGCTTTTCCTTGATGGTGAACTGCAATTTGGTGCGGACAATCCGGAAGGCCTCGGCCCAGGGTGAATCGGGGGCATCGGAAATGGTGAGATCGCCCACTCCCGAATTGGGAATGTAGCCGATGATGGGCTTGTTGGTCATGCGCTTCACCACTTCGGGTGAATCCACCTTCATGTTGAAGAATTCCTTCAGGAAAATGACCAGCGCCGGTACAACAAAACCCAGGATGAGGGCGATGGCAAAATTGATCATCTTCTTGGGTTTGATGGGCGCCCCGTTGCCGGTGACCATGGCCGGGTCAATGATTTCATTGTCGGCGGTGTTGGAGGCTTTGGCAATTTGCGCTTCGGCCCTGCGCTCCAGCAAAAAGGTGTATAAATTGTCGTTCAGCACAAACTTCCGTTGAATGCCAAACAATTGCCGTTCGGTCTCGGGCAGGTCGTTGATGCTGGCCATCAATCTGTTGATGCGTTTGTTCAACTCGTTGAGTGAAATATTGGAGCTTTTTACCAGGTTGGAAGCATTTTCGGAAATGTTGTCTTTGGCATTCCGAATCTGGGCATCGAGCTTTTGTAGCGGACCAAAGTCGGCTCCTTTTTTAATGTTGGTCAGCGATGATTTCTCTACCGACAATTGATTGATTTCCAAAATGAGGCTGTTGAGCAAGGGGTCGTTCACACCCATGGCCGAAGGCGCCAGGATGGATTCTACATCCTGGTTTTCCTCAATGTAAGTGAGCAGGTATTTGTAATATTGATTCTGCATTTCCACTTCCATTTTCTGGTTTTCCAGATCCTGCAACTGTTGAAAAACCTGTTGCGACTGGAAAGAAAGATCCATCATCTTGTTTTTCGAACGGAAAGTTTGCAAATCAGTTTCAGCAATGTTCAACGATTTGGAGATGGTGTCCAGTTGTGAATCGATGAATTGGATGGTGTTATTGGCAATTTCGTTTTTCTTTTCCAGGTTGCGCAGCAGGTATTCCGAAGTGAGCTTATTCAGAAAGTCGATGGCCTTGGAAGCATTTTGGTCTTCAATGCTGATTTGCAGCATGGAAGCCCCTTTAGACATGGGCTCCAGTACCAAACGGTTCTGGTACGATAAAGTGAGCTGGTGGGGGTTGTTGAAATAGAAGTAATAATTATTGGTGACTTCGGGATTGAAATTTTCCCTGATTTTCAGGTAGAAATCAAAATGTTCCGTTTGGATGCGTTCTCCCGGTTTTACCTTTGCTGAATAATCAAGCCCTGACACCTTGCCCAGTACCTCATCGTTCCCGTAATGGTAAAGCTGCCCTTCATCGGCATTTAGATCGATCTTCATCATTCCGTCCTGATCGATGGACAGCATGAATTTGGCCCCGAGCAGCTGGGGATGATCGTCGGAGAAAATGACCTCAAAAGGGGCGGCCGTATAAATTTCGTTTCTGGCAATCCGTCCCTGCGAATAATACGACACTTCAAAATTGAGCTGATCGATGGTACGGCGTACCTGGCTGTAGGACTTCAGAATGATGCTTTGATTCTCAAAGTTTTCCAGCGAAGGGTACATGCCAAAACCCGACAACATGTCGAGGCTTCCGCCCACATTTTTCCCGAAGGGACTTCCCTTGGTATCGTCCGATATCAGGACCGTGGTGCTGATGTTGTATATTTTGGTGGTATAACGGTTGGCCAGAAAAGCAATGACCAGGGCTAAAAATATGGAGAGGGCAAACCACCAGATGTTCCCGATTAAATAATTGAAAAGCAATTTCAGGTCGATGGTTTCTTCATCCTGGTTGTTGAAATTATTTTGTG
>JAFGVJ010000183.1 GCA_016938055.1 Prolixibacteraceae bacterium | reverse complement strand
GATAAACCATTGCCGGTGCTGAACCACATGTAGCCTTCATTGTCTTCACTAATTCCGAATACTTCGTTGTTACACAAACCATTGACACTGGAAAAATGCAAGAACAAATTTTCGCTGGTCATCAGGTTGACCCCTCCTCCAAAGGTTCCAAACCACAGGTTTTTTTTGGAATCTTCAAAAATATGCACCACATCGTTGTAGCTCAAACTGTTGGTGTTTTCGGGATCGTGATAAAAACACTCAAAACTAAAGTGATTGGTTTCAATGTTTTTTGCACCGAGGCGATTTAAGCCAAAAGTTGTCGCAATCCAAAGGTTGTGGTCAGAGTCGAACATGAGATCCCTGACCATATCATTCGATAAGTTTGAATTACCGGTACTGATGTTGTTAAACCGGAGTCTTGCCACATCGGTGGCATGGCAAACCGAGAGACCACCCCCGTAAGTTCCAATCCAGATACGGCCCTGAGCATCTTCTTCGATACAATAAATATTGTTGTTACACAATGAGCCGGAATCTCCTTCCACTTTGTAATAACGGTGAAAGGCAATTTGGCTGTAGTTGGTAGTGTGCAGGTTGACGGGCTTTTTCGAGACAGCTATACCTGCTCCCTTGGATCCTAACCAAACATAACCTCGTGAATCCTGAAAAATGGAATATAAATTGTAAACCAGGCCATGAACCGGTTCAAAAGGAAAACGGATACCAGGTTTCATTTCTTGCAAATCCTGATTGTAAAGCTTTAATGAACCCCCTTTGGAGGCAATCCAGATATTGTGGTTGCTGTCTTCACACAAAGCCCTGACAATGTTTTCAGTATAGTCGTCGAAGTGTTGATTGTATTGAATGGAAGTGAAGGCCGGGTTTTTGAAAATGACTTTATTGATGCCACCTTCCAGGCCAACCCCAATCCACAGGGATCCGTGTTTGTCCTCGGTCATGCACATCACCGTATTGGAACTGATGGATTTGAGATCGTTGGGATTGTTCCTGTAGAATTGAAAATCGTCACGTTCGCGCATGTACCTTGCCAATCCTGCCCCGTGTAAGCAAATCCATAGATTGTTGTTGCTGTCTTCGTAAAAATAGGGCCGTTGCCGGTCCGAAAGGAATTTATAGTTAGCTGGTGACAAATCGAAATGTTTGTTTTCGCCGGTTTTCTGATTCACCTGTTGCACCCCAAACTTTCCGGTAATGACCCAAAGCAGTCCGGTATGATCTTCGAAAATTTTGTCGATTTTTTCACCGTCGTACTGGATGGTCAACCATCTTTTTTGTATCGGCTGATAAATAAAAAGGTTGGAACTTCCTATTATGATGTTGCCATCGGAAGTCACTTTCATCACATCGATATGGTTACAGGTAAGCGGCGAATTCTCTTTATTAAACACATAAAACGATTTGGTATCGAGGTTGTACACCACCAAACCACTGTTTTCGGTGCCCATCCATACTTCATTATTGACAGCCACACCGCAGGTAAAATGCAGATCGGAAAAGAAATGCTGAAAATAATAAGCTTTTGACCTGATGTTTTCGTTTTCGAGGATGTTCAGCCCGTTTTTGGCCCCGATGTAAAGGGTGCTGTCCCTGTCGGCTATGATGAAACGGATGTTGTTATTGGATATGGCATACTGTCCCCGGCTCAGAAACTGTTCACTGTTGTATTCATGCCCGATGCTGTCGAAGGTCAGCCGGTAAACCCCGGAGTTGGAGGAACCCAGCCAGATTTCATCCGGAGCATGTTGATAAAAACAATTCATCCGGCTGTACTTTTCTTCGGCACTTTGCAGGTACTTGGGCAGGGTCGAAAATTTTTCCTTCACCGGGTTATAGGAATGATAATACCCATCGTAGGTTTCAAACCATAAGAATTGCTGCTGGTCTTCCCAAATCGAAATGACCCGGTTGTTGGTAAAAATTCCGGGGTTATTGACGGTATTCTGAAAAACCTTGAAGTGATACCCATCGAAGCGGTTCAAACCATTGTAAGTACCAAACCACATAAAGCCTTTGCTGTCGCAGTGAATGCTGGTAATGGTATTCTGCGACAATCCTTCGTCGGTGGTATAATGCTCAAAACGTTCAATCTCTTCAGCATACAACGATTTGGTTTGCTGAAAAAATGAACCGATGACGATGAAAATGACTAGCCTAAAAAGGCAACTAACAGGTCTCATTTTTCGGTTTAGATGGTGATTTAAAAGTAGACAAAATATCGTTTTGATGGTGATGAATTGACAAACGCCTGTCTCAATGCCTTGTACTATATTACTGTTTTACTGATCATTAGAATCTATCGTGCAGTCCATAATGATAATTTACCCCTCATTTTCGAACATTTTACCAACTGTCATTCATCGCTTGTCAGCCTAACTTCGAATCACCAATAGCGGAAAAAATCCGCTTTCGGCTCAACACTGGAAACAAACAACAAAAGCTCATTCAATCAACCGAAAACTAATTTTTTTTCTATGAAAAGTTACAAAAGCAAGTTCCTGTTAATACTGTTCATGTGCCTCTCGGGATTCATCACGCTTGCACAGGACCGTTTGATTACAGGAAAAGTCAGCGATGCAAGCGGGAGCCCCATGACCGGTGTTACAGTCGTTGAATCGGGGACCACCAATGGTACGGTAACTGACTTCGACGGCCTGTATTCGCTCAAAGTTTCAGCCGGCAGTACGCTTCAGTTTTCATTTATAGGCTTTGTCACTCAAACCATCGAAGTAGGAAACCAAACAAGCATTCACATCACCCTGGCAGAACAGGCTACCGATATCGATGAAGTGGTCATTGTGGGTTATGGTACCGTGAAGAAAAACGACCTGACTGGTTCTGTTGGATCAATCAACGCTGAAAGCCTCGTGATGAAGGGATCACCTTCAGTGCTGCAATCCATGCAGGGAAGTGTGGCTGGAGTAAGTATCACTCAAAGCGGTAGCCGCGACCAGGCTGGTTTCGACATCCAAATCAGGGGAAAATCCTCCATCAATGCCAAGGTTTCTCCTTTATATGTTGTGGATGGCGTGATTTGCGGCGATATCGATTTCCTGAACCCTCAGGACATCGAACGCATCGATATTTTAAAAGATGCCTCCTCCACTGCCATTTATGGTTCCCGTGCCACAGCAGGGGTGGTGATGGTTACCACCAAAAGTGGGCTTACAGGCATGGCTAAAACGGAATCGAAACCAAGTGTTTCGTACGATGCCTATTATGGAGCCAACCAACTGGCCCGAATGCCCAACTTTATGAACGGTGAAGAATTTTATCAATTCAGGTTTCTTCAATTTGTACAGCAGGCAGCTGGAAACCAATCTCAACCCATCTATTTCATGATGCGGGATGCCCATCAGCAAGGCATGTTGTTCGACGGGATCGATCAATATGTGCTGAACGAAAACCTGGCCAGCGGTAAAACCTACGATTGGCCGGGCATGGTTACCCAAAATGGGATGGAGCAAAACCATTATCTGTCAGTGAACGGAAGTTCAGACCTCACCAGCTACCATTTTGGCTTAGGTTTCAACGAGAGAGAAGGTGTTTATGTGGGCGATGAGCAACAACGCTTCAACATCAAAGCCAGCATCGATTCGAAAATCAACAAGGTACTTACTGCCGGGATCAACATCAACCTGGCTTACATGACCAACGATTACGGCAGCGATGAAGGTATCAAAGTTG
>JAFGVJ010000182.1 GCA_016938055.1 Prolixibacteraceae bacterium | reverse complement strand
TGGAATCTACTGTTTCAGAAGTAAGGAAATTGCTAAAATTGACCAGGGCCACCATTCGGGTGAGCGCTGAAATGTCCAACTATCTTGCAAAAATCCAGCAACGTGTGTACGATTTGCCTCGTCCCTACCAGTACTTGTTTGCCAACATGCCAATCAGGGAAGTCAATTTGTTTCAGGAAAGGGAAAAGGAGCTGGATGCGATGAGAGTGGCCTTCAACAACTGGATTTCGGGAGCCTATGCTGCTACACTGGTGCTTGGCGAAAAAGGAAGCGGGAAAACTTCTTTCCTTCATTATTTTAGCAAGCAAATTGGGTCAGCATATCCGGTCATTGCTTTTCAGAGCGATGAGTTTCTGACGACAGAAAGCGATTTTTATGCCTTGGTAAATAAGCTGTTTCAAAGAAATGACCTAGATACTGATGATGCTATTGTTGCTTATATCGGGGCACTTGAAACCCGCTACGTGATCATGGTCGATGGCATGGAAAGACTCTTTTTACGACGGCTCGATGGTTTTCAGCTAATCCACAAACTGCTTTCGTTGATACTGGCTACCAATCAGCAAATTTTCTGGGTATGCAGCCTTTCAAAACACGCAGCCGATTATCTCGACAAGACCATCGCGCTGGGTGATTATTTCGATTATCAGGTCGAAATGGATGGCATATCGCCCCGTCTAATCAAAGGAATCATCCGAAGACGAAACCGGATTGGAGGTTTTCGGCTTAACTACCTGGCTGATCCAAAAACAGAGGAAGCCCGTTCAAAGGAAGTTATTGGTCAGGACGAACTCGAAGAAGCATTTTTCCAGGAATTGGGAAAGTTTGCCGGGAACAACATTGCCCTTTCGATGCAGTATTGGCTGGAATCTATCGAAACGGTCAACGAAGAGCTGGTATCGGTCCGAAAGTTCGTAGTCCCTGATTTCAACTTCCTGGAATCGCTTAGCAACGATAAGCTTTATGCGCTGTTGCTCATTGTTCTGCATGGTAAGATGACCATCGGTGACTTTTCGGTCATTGCCAATCAAACATCAGCCCAAAGTTCTCGAATACTGAACATTTTAAAAGAAGACAGCATCCTGGTAAAACAGGGAAGCGATTTTATGCTGAATGGCTTTTTGTATCGTCATGTTACCCGTTTACTGATTACCCGAAACCTGATCAATTAATGCCTTATGTTTAAGAAAATTCGAATACCCGTTTTATTGTGTGCTTTCATGCTGCTTGGCCTCATACTTTGGGCCAACACCCCCGATAGTCTCACGATTCATGCTGAAGAAAAAGGGAATGTGCTCAAAACGGTTGAAGAAGACACCCGTTCACTTTCGGCATATTTCTCTGTTTCCAAGATCATACTCACGCTGATCATTTTGGCATTGACCTATCTCTTTGTCAAAATAATAACCGGGATTCTGAAAATCTGGGCCGAAAGAAATACCCGCAACAGGGTTACCATTAAAGGATTGATTCCGCTGGCTGCAGTCATTATCTGGGTGGCTTCCCTGACTTTTATACTGGTGGCTGTTTTCAGTCCACCCATGGCTTCCTTGATCGCATTTGCGGCCTCGGTAGGGGTAGCAGTGGGATTTGCAGCCCAGGATTTATTGAAAAATGTTTTTGGTGGCATTGTCATCATTTTCGATAAACCTTTCCAAATAGGTGATAAAATTGAAATTGGAAACGATTACGGTGAGGTGGTGAGCATCGGTTTGCGCTCCACCAGAATTGTTACTCCCGACGACAGTCTGGTGAGCGTTCCCAACCTGGAAGTGATGAATCAGGCCGTATCCAATGCCAATGCCGGCGAAGGAAACTGCCAGGTAGTGACGGAACTTTTTTTCCATCCGGGTATCAACATCAGGGAAATGAAACGTTTGTGTTTTGAAGCAGCACAGGTTTCGAAACACATTTACCTGAACAAGCCGGTGAATGTGATTGTATTGCATGAAAAGGTTGGAAGTCGCATCATGTTGAAGGTCAGAATTAAAGCCTATGTGAACGATATCCGCAACGAATTTATTTTTAAAAGTGAACTGACGGAACTGCTCACCGCCCGTTTCTCTGATGAAATCCCCTTATTAAAAATTGATGAATAACGTTGAAAGAG
The DNA here is from genome assembly GCA_016938055.1 of Prolixibacteraceae bacterium. Classification (GTDB taxonomy): domain Bacteria; phylum Bacteroidota; class Bacteroidia; order Bacteroidales; family Prolixibacteraceae; genus Roseimarinus. Next base: position 9,652 of record JAFGVJ010000182.1, on the reverse strand, counting down.
TTTAAACTTCAATGATTCAGCAAAAAGCAATTAATTGTTTAGCCATTTCTTAAAGTCAGTCGATCGGTCGATGCTTACAATGGTCTCGAACTCGTCGTCGGCTTTGGGTTTGAGTTCGAGCTTTACCCTGCCCCTTGAATAGGCCACCATGTTGGCAATGGCTGTGATGTTGACCAGGTATTTACGGTTTATACGAAAAAAGCAGGATGGATCAAGCAGGGTTTCCAGTTTATCGAGCGTATATTCAACCGGATAATTATTTCCCTGAAAGGTACGCAGATAACAACCCTTGTCAAGCACATAAAAATAGGCGATATCGGCCACTTCAACCTTTTTGATTTTATCACCTATTTGAATGATGAACCGTTTTTTATAGTCGGGTTGGCGCCCTTGAATTTGGGCAAAGAGTGTTTCAAAATCGATGCTGAATGCCGATTTCATGTTCCTGAATTTCATAAGGGCCTCGGTAAGTTCGATTTTCCGTATGGGTTTAAGCAGGTACGAAATGCTGTTGACCTGAAATGCTTTGATGGCATACAGGTCGTAAGCGGTGGTGAAAATGATGGGGGTCGAAATCGCTACTTGCTCAAAAATACTGAAGCTAATGCCGTCGGACAGCTGAATGTCGAGGAAAATCAAATCGGCCTGGTTTTGCATCAGCCATTTCACCGATTCGGTAACCGAGCCAATCTTGGCCAGAACTTTGATGGTCGGGTCGATTTCGGCAAGCATCAGTTCAAGCCGTTCTGCGGCCAGGGCTTCATCTTCAATGATCAATGCGTTCATCATTCTCTACATTTAAAAGTGGAAGTTTAACTACGTACTGGTTGTTGATTACCTGAAATGTGGGCTCTTTATCGGATATCAAAGCGTAACGCTTCACCATATTCTTTTGCCCCAAACCGGTTGAGTTGCCCATCGATATTTTGGGCTGGATACTGTTGCTTACGATAAGCCAGGCATCCACATGTGAAATATTGATGTGCAGCGGATGGCTTTCGTTCACAATGTTGTGTTTAATGGCATTCTCCAGAACCACCTGCAACGACAATGGCGGCATGTAAAGCTTGAGCAATTTCGAAGGCAAGTTTACCGTGAAATTAAGGTTATCGCCATAACGGATTTGCTGCAGGAAAATATACGAACGCACAAAACCGAGTTCTTTCCCCAGGGTTACTACAGTTTTCTCGATGGTCTCCAGCACGTAACGGTAAATTTGTGAAAACTCGTCGATAAAGAGCTGTGCCTTGGCAATGTCCTTGTCGATTAGGCTCGAAAGCACATTCAAACTGTTGAAAAGGAAATGAGGGTTCACCTGCTGTTTAAGCACCTCAAACTGAGCTTGCAGGTTTTCTTTTTGCACCTTCAGAAGCTTGGTGTTTGTTTCAGTAAGCTGCCTGGTTCGTTCTGCGATGCTTTGTTCAAGTGTGCTGTTGACCCGTTCCAGTGCTTCTTTAGCTTGTAATATCTTTTTTTCATACTTTTTTCTGTCCGAAATATCAATAATGATCCCTCTGCGGCCAACTATCTTTTCATTGCGGATTATTGGAGAGCCATAAATCAACACAGGACAAGTAGAACCATCGGGTCTTTTTACGCTATATTCGATTGGTGTTGAAAGAATAGCCTGATTTGATTTTCTAATATTCTCTTTCACTCTCGGCACATCTTCTTCAATCATAAGATCAAGTGCAGATATTTTTTCATCAGAATTTTCAGGCATTTCGATTCCGAAAAAAACCTTTCCCGCCCCATTAATATACAGAATATTACCTTCGATATCCAGTTCAAATATTGGTTGGGGGAGGAGATCCATGAGCTCTTTATAATTTCGTTCACTTTCGGTAGCCGCAAACTCGGCTTCCTTCCTTCGGGTAACATCCACGATGATCCCGTCGAGATAAACCAATTGATTGCTTTCGTTGAAAATACCTTTGCCATTTTCGCTTACCCAAACAATTTTTCCGCTATGGTGTACGATTCGGTATTCAAACTCGTATTGATTTTTCTGCAAAATAGCTTCCTTAATGCTTTGCCGGCAAAAGTCCCTGTCGTCGGGGTGTATTACAGCCGCATAGGTTTGTTGTGTGTTTACGATAAACTCAGCCGCATGGTAGCCGGAAATATCGAATATTTTTTCACTAATATACTTCATTGAGTAGTGTTCATCGAAATAGCAACGGTAAGCAGCACCGGCCAGGTTTGCAAGGATGCTGTTAAGTTGCTCACGGCTTTCGTTCAGTTGTTCGCTTAACAAAACCCGTTTGTGAATTTCAAGTTCAAGGCTTTTGTTTAACTTTTTTTCCTGTTCAATCAGTTTTCGGGCATACTTGTTCTTTTCTTCTTCAATTAGCATTTGGGCCTCGAATTTCGCTCGGGTTGCAGCTTCAGCAATCAGTTGCTGGTGCAATTGTTCGGCCCTTATTTTTTCCTTTGTGCTCTCGTCGAGGTAAATCCATGCTTCCAAAATGGACATGAAAAAGGCATTCACCACCGAATAAATGAGCATGTTGTTGACCAAAACATTCTGAAAGCCCTGTCGGTATGGGTTTAGCCAATGAGCAAATGATGTCATGAGTGAAGAAACCACAACGGCAATGATGATCATAAATGCAAACTGAACAAGGGCCCTTTTCAGTGCACCCTGTTGCCATTGTAGTTTTTTGTTTAAGTAGTTGATCACCAACAAATCGGGATAAGCAATGGCAAACCCTGCAATCATGCTATAAATTATCCCCCTGATGACCCTGAATACAAGCTCATTGAATCCATTCAGATGATGGTAGCCACTAAAATGATTGTAGCTTATGACAATAAGTTGTAATACTACAGCCATTCCAAACACAAGCTTCAATAGCTTGTTGAAATGAAATTGCTTATGAATTTGATTGTTATTCATTACCAACCGATTATTGAAAACAGGATTAAAAATAGTTAAGTAGCTTCACATAATGAAGGAAAAGAGACTGAAAGTGCGAAAATAGGTACTGAAGGTGTTTGTTATTAATGCAATCTCAAAATATCCTCCTCAATAATCTGCCTGAAGCGAATGGGCTCTTCAAACAAGGGGCCATGAGCTGAATGCTCAAAAGTGTAAAAACGCTTCAGCGGGGCATCAAGGCTTTGGAAATATTCCCTGGTCAAATCAACATTTACCGTTAAATCGTACTTGCCACTTACAAAATATACGGGAACGTCAATTTTTGGAAACGCTTCAGAAAAGTCAGTATTCAGCGTTTCGGTTTTCAGGTTTGTTTTGGGCAAAAAGGAAATCTTCGATTTCCAGATGTTGTATTTCTCCCGGAGCGTGTATGCCCTGCATGTCCAAACAGGTAAAAAGATGTCCTTGAAAACCGACTTCATGCATCGCATGGTACCAATTCCCAGCTCGTGCATAAGCTTGTCGCGGGTACCCGAGTTGTAAAAGGAGATTAAGTCCGGTTCAGATTTCAAATCGTTATACTTTTTCAACGCTTTAACTGATCGTAGGTCGTTCTGTTCAATGAGCTGTTTCAGCATATAGTCGTAGGCAATTCTTTCCGATTCAGGCTGTTTGGTCAGTTGTCCCATGGCAATGTAGGCGTGATAAAGTTCCGGAACCTTCGCTACCGCGGGTAAAGCAATGGTGGTTCCGCCCGACCATGCCAGCATATAGATTTTGTCCTTTTCAAATCGCTCACGCAAGTAGTTGGTCACTGCAATGGCATCGGAAGTAAGTTGTTCCAGGGTCATGCTTTCGAGGGTCACATCGGGAGTGTAAGAAAGGCCGCCACCCCGCTGCTCCCAATAGCAAACGGTAAAGTAATCCTCGAGATTTGGTTTGAATTTTTCAAACAGGAAGTAATTAGGAAAACCCGGACCACCATGAAGAAAAAGCAAAACAGGATTGTCGATATTTTTGCTTCGAACAAACATTCCCTGCCGTACTCCGCCTATTTGAAGAAATGTTTTTTCGGAGATGCTTCCTTGCAAGCGGTTTCCATGGGCATCAGTGAAGTCCATCGGTTTCCCGGGGCTCATGAGTAGCAGGACAACCAGAGCCGTTAAAAACAGTCCAAGAATCAGGTATAAACCATGCAACATCGCATTCTTTTCTCTTTTGAAAGTTAAAGGTTTGTTCGTTTTCAATCTAATGGAATTAATTGTTTGGTGAATGCCCCGTTGGAACAACCCCTGAAAAAAGCCTGAACCCGTCTTTAAGCTTGGATCGCTTTCCATAAAATCGGACATCCATGCAAGCAGCATGGAGCCAAAACTTGATGTTCTGTTGTACCCACTTTGCTGTCAATGGTTTTGCACAATTCACAATTTTGTCATTCTTCATCATTGTTTTTTATAGATGTATTTTTCCTTCAGAAGGTTTCTTGAATCGTTGATGAAATTGAGCGTGTTATCACCTTTTGGTGCGTTTGTAAAAATGATGATGGCAGCATGAAGGTTTGCAAAAATCATCATGTGGCAATAAAAGGTGCCCTCACTACCATAATGATAGAAAATTGAATCAGTTTCAAAATCGTTGTACCAACCCATGGCATAGTGATCACGTCCCATCAGCAAATGCTTAAAACTTCCGGCCGACACTACGCCATTGATGTTGCTGAGGCCTTTCATGTATTGTGTTATGTACTTTGAAAAATCGACAATGCTCACATGCAAATCGCCTGCAGGCGAAAAAATAGGATCAAGCTTAATGCTGGTTTCATCTGGGGCAACTGGCTCCAATCCATGCTTTTTGGAAATAATATGACCCCAGGGTTGATCGGCATCAAGCCGGTTTGGACGCTCAAAACCAATTTCCATATCCATACTGGAGGCCAGTTCAAAGGCTAATTCTTCCCAGGTTTTGCCGCTCACTTTTTCAAGCATACAGCCGGCAATTGAGTAACCCGAAGTTCCATAATTGAATGATTCGGTTTCAACAGGGTCCAATGATAAGGCGTATTGACAAAATGCCTTTCGCCTTTCCTGATCACTCCCGGTGAAATTAGGAATATCTTCGTAAACAAGTTGCCCCGTTTTTGGATCAACATGTGTACGGTGTTTATCCAGGGGAGGAAGTTTGGTTTGATGCGACAATAAATCGGTCAGGGTAAGGTGCCAATAGGCGGGGTGAGTAGCCTCTTTCCATTCGGGTAAGACTTCAATAATTTTTGAGTCCCACAGAATTAAGCCTCCCTCAACACTTTTGGCAGCCATCAATGCAGTAAATGATTTGCCCAATGAGCCGATCTGAAAATGATGTGAAATTTCGATCGCATTATTGGATCCATCGAATATTTTACCTGCTGTTCCGGTTGTCAAACGATCGTCTTTCAGCACTGCCCAGGCACAGCCAGGCACAGTGTAATATTCCATGCATCCCTCAATCCCTTTTTCTTTAACTTGAGAAAAGCTTAAAGAAGGAACACTTACAATATCATCTTCATATTTACTGCACGAAACAGCAGTGATGGTCAATACTACTGACCAAATCCAGATTATTTTATTCATCAACGCACTCATTTTGGTAAAAACAGATCAGCAACTTTCAATCCACCCTTCCATACAAAAATCACATAAAGTAAAGTTAACACCCCATCAATGATCCCGGTAAACCAGAATGTAGTGGGAAAACCATTCACAAAAAGTATAAAGTAGTAAAGAACTATTACGTAGAAAAGTCTTCCAATAATCAGGCAGCCCACGTTAAACGCGTAGTGCCTGATGTTGAACGATGATAGTATTTGCAGGTAGGCAAAACACAGAAAAAAGGATCCCAGAAAAATGGCATAAAACGGATCCATTGGCGGGTTGTCAATTATTCTACCTGTACCAATTTTAAAAAGGTATTGGAAACCTGCAATTGTGTCCCAAGCGCCACCCAACGCAAAGCTAATGGCTAAAGGTTTTAATGATTTTGGTTTTTCCATGAATGATTTCGTTTGTACTGATTCTATTAAGTCAAAAATTTTACCGATTAACTTCAAAGAATTTCATTACATTTTTATCCTTTTTCTCAGCGAAACACAACTCATCCCAAACATCAATCTGATATTCCATAAATTGATAGAATTCCACTTCTGAGCTATATTTATGTGAAAATCAATTTTGTTTCCGATTTTCAGCAAATAAAATTTTCCTGTTGCAATTGTCATATTTCAGTTATTAAACATGATTATTTGAGCCCAAAAGCCCATTTAACTCCTCAATCTTTTGCAATCGATATTCTGCTTTATATCTGTAAATGATATGCTTATTCCAAAATGCAAAATTTTCAGTTTTAGTTTTTTCTCCCTTTGAATATGTATCGCCTTCAGGAATTACATTCATTTTTGTATCGGTTTGATAAAAGTCAATTAATTGTTGCATTGATTCATCCATAGGAACAATAGCTGAATTTTGTGCCCTGCTTGCTGGCAATATAATGTTCAAGGCAGGCACAACAAATAAGAATTTTATTTTCATCATTGGTATTTATTCACTTGGATTTAAGTGCAGGGTAATTGACCCTACTCCTTCAATACTATTGTATGCCAACTTCCAATTGCCCTTAATTGCATCAAATGACTCATTGATATCGAGGCTTTCGGATGAAAGCACCTGATGCTCAAATACAATTACATTGTCGGGATTAATTAATTCAATATTAATTTCTCCTTCAGTTACTACTATGGTGCCATTTAAGTTGATGGTTTGGGCGCTGCTTGTCACATTCATCACAGTTACTCCGTGAGAATTTTTTCCAAAATCGGTATCAAATCCAAAACGAATGTCTGGTTCTTTTTGGCAAGAAACAGCGAGTAGTAAAACCAGAAAAAATGCCTGAAATCGATAGTTTATCTTGTTATTGAGGATCAGTCCTGTGAGTGCGCCAAATAAAAGCATTGATGAAGTGGTTTCAATAAAGTGTGAAATTCTTACCATTTCGGGAAACAAGGGATTGGGCAAAATAATTTGAAAGCCAAAGCCTCCAAATATCATTGATAGAATAATCACCTTTTTGATTTTTGAGCAGCTCAGCATTGTATTGAACAGGTAAGCAGCGATACCAAACAGAAGGCCTCTGAAAGTATGCACCAATACAAATGCAGGACTACTAAAATTTTCAGCCATCGATCTGAAGAACCCAATCTTTGTTGCTTGTCCGGTGTAAAAAACCCTTGTCGCTTCAAATTGCCAGGCAATAAAATACCCAAAAAGATTGTAAATAAGGAGGTACACCACAGCAATAAACAGAATTTTGATGCTTACTTGTTGGAAGCGTTCTTTTTGAGCGGCATATTCAATGTTTGCTGTTCTTGATTTAGCAAGGAGTGACAAAAAGCCAGAGAATAAACTGAATGTAAGCACAAAACGCAAAAATATTCTTATAAATTCGTTGAAATCAACTCCCTTAAAAGCATCGCCCCAAAACATCGATTCCAATAAACCCATCAGCGGATATTGGATAAAATGGGCAAGCAGCAACAGTAAAAAGATCATGCCCTTGTTCAGTACCGTATTTTTTATGAACAGGTAGTATGTTACAGCAATGTACATTGAGAACAGTAAGAGTAAGGGAATGAACATTTGCATTTCGTTGGGATCCATGCTTTTCATCAATTCAGCTGAAACCGGTAAAATGAATGTCGGTAACATAAAGAACAGTATAAAACTCAGGGCTATACCCATTATTTGTAGAAAATGTTTGAAAATGTTTTTCATCTGTATATAATTTGTTTTTTAAGGCCAGATGGAATGCCCATAGCTAATAATCATCACTGTTGGTGCATTCCAAACATGGGCATTTCATGTTTTCATATTTTATTCATGAAGAAAATTTAGAGAACATGATTGAAGCATGTTCCCTAAATTTGTCAAATTCCTTAAAATCGTTTCTGAATGCCAATTTTAAGTGATAAGTAGTTATGATTCAATTCGGTGGTCAACCCGTTCATTTCAACATCCCTCGAAAGAGAATTGAATTTTAGTCCTGGGGTAAGGCTCCAATTTTTTCCCAGATTGTAATCGATACCGGCTCCGAGTTGAAAACCCAAACCATGCCCGGTATCACCAATGATGTAACCTGTGGTGTTTTCAATTTCGATGTGATTGTACAAACCACCTGCTCTGAGGTAGTACGATATGGGTGAGCTCCCGATGGGGTGTTTAAATTGAAGACCGAACACATAACCGGTTTCTTCAAAACATACATTGGTTCCGGCAAATGTATGATCGGCACCAAAACGATTCCATCCCCAACCAGCATAGATACCGGTGTGCTGTAAAATGCGGTAGTGCAGTGAACCCTCAAACCCAAAACCGGGATTTAATTGGGTATCGCCCGGCTTACTGGTGGCGATTGATGCACCACCGTTTAGTTCAATCCCAAAACGTTTTTCGTTTTCCCGGGCATGTGTAGCTCCCGTTATCAGGAAGCAAAATGAAAGGATTAATAAAGCTTTTGTTTTCATGGCTATTTGTTTAAAATGATCAATGTGAATTCATGAAACAAAGCTAGAAGTAAGCAAGGGGACTATAAAAGAATAGATGATGAACGTGAAATTTTCTCTGATAAGGGTGCATTTTCTGCTTTTGACTACGTGTTTAGTTTAAATTGACAATGAACTTCGAATTTCTAAACATGCCGTAGAGAATCATTTGATTAGCTTTTATTCCGGTATGATCAGGCAAAAAAAAATCACGCCTTGCGGGCGTGATTGCGTGATAATTTGAATTATCGTGTTATAGTAAAGCGTCGATTTTTTGGGCCAGTACGGTTTTAGGCACGGCACCCACTTGTTTGTCGGCCACTTCGCCACCCTTGAAAAACAAGATGGTGGGAATGTTCCTGATTCCGAACTTTGCCGGAATGGCCGGGTTACTGTCAACATCCATTTTGGTGATTAAGGCTTTTCCCTCATACTCACGAGCCAGTTCCTCAACCAGTGGGCCAACCATGCGGCACGGGCCACACCATTCGGCCCAAAAGTCAACCAAAACGGGCATATCCGATTGAAGAACAACTTCTTCAAAATTTGCGTCATTTACTTCTATTGCCATAATTATCAAGTTTTGAATATTTTTAGTCCTTTTAAAAAATGAAGTCACAAATTTAATTGATTTTAAACAGAATTCCCTCTTTACTTCTTAAATAATCAATAAATTCATCGGAGGGATTCACCCTGATATTTCTGGAAAACAGATGAATGCTGATTTTTGTTTCGGGATCGAAAACGTTAAATTCCAATTGAGTATTTCCCTTGTTGTGCTGACAGTGCTGATTCAGTTCGGCAACAAACTGTTCTGTAATGGCATACAGTGAAACATCCAGGGATATTTTTTTGACTTTGTTTTGCCTCACTTCCTGTAACAATTCCACCTGGCTGATCTTAAATTCATACTGCTCCTGTGCATTTTCACGGGTTTGGTAACGGGTCCCCACTTTTCCCCTGATCATCAGAAAAAGTCCTTTTTTGCAATATTTTCCAAAATCGATGTACTGTTGGCGATAGAAGAAAAACTTCAGGGAACCTTCGTAATCAGTCAGGGTCAGGTTGGCGTACATGCTGCCGTTTTTGGCCATCCCCTCGAAGGCTTCGGTAACCATGCCGGCCACCACCAGATCGCGTCCTTTGTAATGTTCCATGTGCTGATCCAGTTTCGCCAGATTGACCCCTTTGGAGCAGAAATG